>NZ_JBHYKG010000102.1:0-26574 GCF_042741245.1 Kitasatospora sp. NPDC058965 | reverse complement strand
CCGCGACCGCGGTGGCCGACGGCGCCGTGCTGTCCACCGCTGCGGTGACGACCGCGGTGCTGTCCGCCGCCGTGCCGCCGACCGGGCGGCCCTCGCCGCGCAGCCGGCGCTCCGCCGGTGCCTCCACCAGGTGGTGCAGCGCGCCGGCCAGCGCCAGGGCGAGCGGGGCCGGCAGCAGCCGGCCCAGCACGGCGTGCCCGGGGGGCCAGCAGCGCAGCACGATCTCGTGGCACAGGTACCAGGCGAACGACCAGTGGCCCAGCCGCCGGGCCCAGCGGGAGGCCAGCAGCGCGGGGCCCGTGGGGCGGGCCAGCGCGGTGATCAGGCCCGCGTAGAGCGGCGCCGGGAAGAGCTGCGCGGCGCTGTACGGCCCGTACCAGGCCTGGTCGGGGGCGGCGGCGGACCACGGGACCAGCACCGCGTGCCAGGACAGCACGCCCAGCGCCCACCAGCGGGCGCCGCCGAGCCGGTGGCCGCTGCGGACCGCCAGCGCGGCCAGCACCCCGAGCAGGAACTGCGGGAGGCGGGCGAGCGGCAGGTAGTCCAGCGCCCACCAGCGCAGCGCGGGGTCGGCCACCAGCGCGCCCGCCGACCAGAGCAGCGGACCGGCCAGTGCGCAGAGCAGCCCCAGCGGCCGCCACCAGCGCCGGCGCGGGCCGAGCAGCACCAGCAGCCAGGGCAGCAGCAGGTAGAAGAAGGCCTCGTCGCCGAGCGACCAGGAGGCCGGGTTGCCGCCCTTGGCCAGCGCCGGCAGCCACGGGTGCAGCAGGGTCAGCGACCAGAGTCCGGCGGTCAGCGGCACCGCGGCGCCGAGCGCGGCGTACACCGCGAGCGAGGCGGCCGTGGTGACCGCGTGCAGCGGCCAGATCCGGGCCAGCCGGCGCCGGTAGCAGCGCAGCGGGCCGACCGGGGAGCCGTGGTAGGTCCAGGCGAGCACGAAGCCGGACAGCACGAAGAAGAGGGTCACCCCGTCGCGGCCGTACCAGGTGAGCGGACCGAGCAGCGGCAGCGGCCCGAAGCGGCGGGACAGGTGGTACAGCACCACCAGCAGGGCGGCCCAGAACCGCAGCCCGGTCAGGGCCGGCAGGGCGTCCCGGGAGGCCGGGGAGGAGGTCACCTAGGCCTAACGGATCCTCCCGGCGGTGCGTCACCGCCGCGCGGCCGGGAACGATGGCCCCGAAAGCCTAGGCTTGATCCAACTGATCATCAGACCGGCAGTGAGGAGCCCCGTATGACGGCCGGCGGCAGCCGCATCAGCAGGCCCGAGAACCGGTTGGTCCGCCGGGGCTTCGGCGATCCCGAGGCGGCGGTGCGGCGACTGGCCGCCCCCGCACTGGCCGGCCTGGCCGACGACCCGGTGCTGCTGGACGCGCTCGGCGCCACCGCCGACCCGGACCTGGCCCTGCTGGGCCTGGCCCGGCTGCTGGAGGCGCTCGGCGAGGGCGAGCGGCACGTGCTGCGGGACACCCTGACCACCGCCAAACCGCTGCGCGACCGCCTGCTCGGCGTGCTCGGCGCCTCGGCCGCGCTCGGCGACCACCTGGCCACCCACCCGCGGGACTGGCACGCGCTGGACACGTTCGAGCTGCACGACATCCACCCCGGCACCGACGACTTCCGCCGTGAGCTGGAGCAGCGGGTGCGCGCGAACGACGGCGCGCCCGCCGACGCGCTGCGCGCCGCCTACCGCCGCTGCCTGCTCACCATCGCGGCCCGGGACCTGAGCGGGACCACCGACCTGGAGCAGACCGCCGCCGAGCTGGCCGACCTGGCCGGCGCCACGCTGCGGACCGCGCTGGAGATCGCCGCCGAGCAGGAGCCGGAGGCCGCCGACGCCTGCCGGCTGGCCGTGATCGGCATGGGCAAGTGCGGCGGCCGCGAGCTCAACTACGTCTCCGACGTGGACGTGATCTTCGTCGCCGAGCCGCGCGAGGGGGTGGACGAGCAGCGCGCGCTGCGGGCCGCCACCCGGCTGGCCTCGGCCATGATGCGGCTCTGCTCGGACACCACCCGGGAGGGCACCATCTGGCCGGTGGACGCCAACCTGCGCCCCGAGGGCCGCAACGGCCCGCTGGTGCGCACCCTGGCCAGCCACGTCGCGTACTACCAGCGGTGGGCCAAGACCTGGGAGTTCCAGGCGCTGCTGAAGGCCCGTCCGGTGGCCGGCGACACCGAGCTCGGGCACGCGTACCTGGCGGCGCTGGACCCGATGGTCTGGCAGGCCACCGAGCGGGAGAACTTCGTGGCGGACGTGCAGCGGATGCGCCGCCGGGTGGTGGAGGCGATCCCGGCCGGCGAGCTGGACCGCCAGCTCAAACTGGGCCCGGGCGGGCTGCGCGACGTGGAGTTCTCGGTCCAGCTGCTGCAGCTGGTGCACGGCCGCACCGACCCCGCGCTGCGCAGCGGCAACACCCTGGCCGCGCTGCGGGCCCTGTCGGCCGGCGGCTACGTGGGACGGGCGGACGCGGCCTCGCTGGACGCCGCCTACCGGTTCCTGCGCTCGCTGGAGCACCGGATCCAGCTGTTCCGGCTGCGCCGCACCCACCTGATGCCCACCGACCCGGCGGACCTGCGCCGGCTCGCCCGGTCGCTGACCACGATGATCAACGACGACACCCGGGCCGATCCGGTGGCGGCGCTGGAGCGGGAGTGGAAGCGGCACGCGCTGGAGGTGCGGCGGCTGCACGAGAAGCTCTTCTACCGCCCGCTGCTGGCCGCGGTCGCCTCGCTGTCGGCGGGCGAGGCACTGACCCCGGGCACCCCGGCGATGAGTCCGCGGGCGGCCGAGGCCCGGCTGCAGGCGCTGGGCTTCGCCGACCCGCCGGCCGCGCTGCGCCACCTGATGGCGCTGGCGGCGGGGGTGTCCCGCAAGGCGGCGATCCAGCGCACGCTGCTGCCGGTGATGCTGGCCTGGTTCAGCGACTCCGCCGACCCGGACGCCGGACTGCTGGGATTCCGCCAGGTGTCCGACGCGCTCGGCCGGACCCCCTGGTACCTGCGGCTGCTGCGGGACGAGAGCGAGGCGGCCGAGGGACTGGCCCGGGTGCTCTCGGCCGGCCGGCTGGCCCCGGACCTGCTGCTGCGCGCGCCCGAGGCGGTGGCCATGCTCGGCGACCCGCAGGGCCTGGTGCCGCGCGGGCGGACCGCGCTGGAGCAGGAGGTCCGGGCCGCGGTGGGCCGGGCGCCGAACGCCGCGCAGGGGGTGGCGGCGGCCCGGTCGGTGCGCCGCCGGGAGCTGTTCCGGACGGCGACGGCCGATCTGCTCGGCCGCCTCGGCGACGACCCGGCGCAGGCGCTGGAGGCCGCCGCGGCGGCGCTGACCGACCTCAACGCGGCCACCCTGGCCGGCGCGCTGGCCGCCTGCACCGCCGAGTGGGAGCAGCAGCACGGCGAGGCGTTCCCGACCGCCGTCGCGGTGATCGCGATGGGCCGGTTCGGCGGCCGGGAGCTGGGCTACGGCTCGGACGCCGACGTGCTCTTCGTGCACGAGCCGCTGCCCGGCACCGAGCAGGACGCCACCGCCGCCGCCCGCTGGGTCTGCAACGAACTGCGCACCCTGCTGGCCGCACCGGCCACCGAGCCCGCCCTGCTGGTCGACGCCGACCTGCGCCCGGAGGGCCGGCAGGGCCCGCTGGTGCGCACCCTGGGCTCGTACCGGGCGTACTACGCGCGCTGGTCGCACGTCTGGGAGAGCCAGGCGCTGCTGCGGGCCGAGCCGGTGGCGGGCGACGCGGAGCTGGGGGAGCGGTTCCGCGAGCTGATCGACCCGCTGCGCTACCCGCTCGGCGGGGTGCCGGAGGGCGATCTGCTGGAGATCCGCCGGATCAAGGCCCGGGTCGAGAGCGAGCGGCTGCCGCGCGGGGCCGACCCGACCACCCACACCAAGATCGGCCGCGGCGGCCTGGCGGACGTGGAGTGGACGGTGCAGCTGCTCCAGCTGCAGCACGGGCACGAGGTGCCGGGCCTGCGCACCACCCGGACCCGGCGGGCGCTGCTGGCCGCCGCGGGTGCGGGGCTGCTGGACGAGGAGGACGCGGCGGTGCTGGACGCCGCCTGGGTGCTGGCCTCCCGGGTGCGCAGCGCGGTGATGCTGGTGCGCGGGCGGGCCGGGGACAGCTTCCCGAACGAACCGCGCGAGCTCGCCGGGGTGGCCCGGTACCTGGGGTACGGCGAGGGCCACAGCGGCGAGCTCGTGGACGACTACCGGCGCACCACCCGGCGGGCCAGGGCGGTGGTGGAGCGGCTGTTCTACGGGTGAGCGGGCGCCGGTCGCGGCGGGCGGCTCAGTCCCGGCGGGTGGCGCCGACCGCGGTGAGCCGCTGCTCGGGCAGCTGGGCGGCGGCCTGCCAGGCGGCCGGGATCTGCGGGAACTGGTAGGCCCAGCGGTGGTAGACCAGCCGGGTGGCCAGGAAGCCCACGCCCAGGCAGACCAGGCCGCCCACCGCGTCCATCCAGTAGTGGTTGGCGGTGGAGACGATCACCATCAGGGTGGCCGCCGGGTAGAGCAGGCCCAGCGCCCGCACCCAGGTGCGCTCGGCCAGGAAGAAGACCGTCAGCCCGCACCAGGTGGACCAGCCGATGTGCATCGAGGGCATCGCGGCGAACTGGTTGGAGACGCTGGCCCCGGCCCCGGAGGCCAGCGAGCCCCAGGTGTGGTGGACCAGCACGGTGTCGACGAAGCCGTAGCCGGCCAGCCGCGGCGGTGCCAGCGGGAAGAAGTAGAAGCCGACCAGGGCGAAGCCGGTGGTGATGAAGAGCACCGTGCGACTGGCCGCGTACCGGCCGGGGTGGCTGCGGTAGAGCCAGACCAGCACCGCGATGGTGATGATGAAGTGCAGCGTCGCGTAGTAGTAGTTCATCCCGACGATGAGCCAGGTGACCGAGTTGACGCCCTGGTTGATCGAGCGCTCCACGGCGATGCCGAGGTGCTGCTCCAGGTGCCAGACCCAGTTCGCGTGGTGCTGGGCGATCACGGCCTGCTCGGGCACCGCGTTGCGGACCAGCGAGTAGAGCCAGTAGCTGACGCCGATCAGTGCGAGCTCGAACCAGAGCCGCGGGCGGGCCGGGCGCAGTCGTTGGGCGGTGATGCGCCGCCGCAGGGGCCCGGCGCCGGTCAGTGCGGTGCTGCCACCGGTTCCGTCCACCGCCCGGGTCGAGGAAAGGCCCTGGTCCTGGACGGAACCACCGGTGCGGGCGCGGGCGGCATCGTCGCGGCCCGGCGTCTGGATCTCGGTCGGTTCCCCCATGGACGAGAAGTCTGCCAGACGATCTGTGGCCGTCCGATCATCCTCTGGTCGTGGATTCTTCACCGGCAGTCCTCCCTCAGGCCTAGGGCATCCTCCCCGACCAGTGCGGGGGAGGCGCTGCGGAACGCGCGGTGGAGGCGCGTCGGAGGGACACACATGCGTTCCATTGTTACGCGTTCGCAATGGGGGGTGCGAGGCGGGGGTCCGGGTGGACAGGGGGGTCGGCGAGGTCCCGCCAGGGGGCGTGAATCCTGTTTCTGCATCTTGCTGAAAGCGTTTTCAGCGCGCTAGCGTCCAGCCACCCGACGACGACGAGCCCGGCAAGGAGCCGCTGTGGCCGCTGTTCCGCTCCGTCCTGCCCCCAGGAGCACCCCCAGATCCAGATCCGGCCGGACGGGGGCACTGCTCGCCGCGGCGCTCACCGCGGCCGGCCTCGCCACCGTCACGCCGAGGGCCGCCGCCGCCACCCCGGCGCCGCCCTCGGACCGGACGGTGGCCGGTCAGGCCGACCGGCACGACCTGACCCGCGAGCAGTACTACTTCGTGCTGCCGGACCGGTTCGCCAACGGCGACACCGGCAACGACACCGGCGGCATCACCGGCACCCGGTTGCAGAACGGGTTCGACCCCAGCGACAAGGGCTTCTACCACGGGGGCGACCTCAAGGGCCTGATCGACAAGCTGGACTACATCCAGCACCTGGGCACCACCGCCATCTGGATGGCGCCGATCTTCAAGAACAAGCCGGTCCAGGGCACCGGGGCGGACGCGTCCGCCGGCTACCACGGCTACTGGATCACCGACTTCACCCAGGTCGACCCGCACTTCGGCACCAACGACCAGCTCAAGGAGCTGATCCGGCAGGCGCACGCGCGCGGGATCAAGGTCTTCTTCGACGTCATCACCAACCACACCGCCGACGTCATCGACGACGCCGAGGGCAGCCACGCCTACCGCTCCACCGGCGCCTACCCGACGCTGGACAGGAACGGCGCGCCGGTCGACGAGACCGCGGCCGCCGACGCGGACGTGGTGAACCACAACTCGGCCTTCCCCGACCTGACCGCGAACTCCTTCCCCTACACGCCCGTGGTGACCCAGCCCGGGGTCAAGAAGCCGGACTGGCTCAACGACCCGACGCTGTACCACAACCGGGGCGACTCCACGTTCGCCGGCGAGTCCGGCACCGAGGGCGACTTCTCCGGCCTGGACGACCTGGACACCCAGAACCCGAAGGTGGTGAAGGGCTTCGAGGACGTCTACCAGACCTGGGTGCGCCAGACCGGGGTGGACGGGTTCCGGATCGACACCGTCAAGAACGTCAACATGGCGTTCTGGCAGCAGTGGGCGCCGACCCTGAAGAGCTACGCGGCCGAGCACGGCAACGACAAGTTCTTCATGTTCGGCGAGGTCTACTCGGCCGACCCGACGGTCACCTCGCCGTACGTGACCAAGGGCAAGCTGCAGGCCACCCTGGACTTCCCGTTCCAGGACGCGGCCCGCCAGTTCGCCTCCCAGGGCGGCTCGGCGCAGAGCCTGGCCAAGTTGTACGCGCAGGACTACCGCTACACCTCCGCCGACACCAACGCCTACGAGCTGCCGACCTTCACCGGCAACCACGACATGGGCCGGATCGGCTCCTTCCTGCGCGCCGACAACCCGGGCGCCGACGACGCCACCCTGCTGGCCAAGGACCGGCTGGCCGACCAGCTGCAGTTCCTCACCCGCGGCCAGCCGGTGGTCTACTACGGCGACGAGCAGGGCTTCACCGGCGCGGGCGGCGACAAGGACGCCCGGCAGGACATGTTCGCGACCAGGACGGCGTCCTACGCGAGCGACCCGGTGATCGGCGGGACGGCCGGTGCGGTGGACCGGTACGGGCAGGACGGCCCGCTGTACCAGGGCATCGCCGACCTGGCGAAGCTGCGCGCCGCCAACCCGGCGCTGGCCGACGGCGCCCAGGTCGAGCGGTACGCGGCCGACGGCCCCGGGGTGTACGCGTTCTCCCGGATCGACGCCAAGCAGCAGGTCGAGTACCTGGTGGCGGTGAACAACGCGAGCACCGCGCAGACCGTCACGCTGGACACCTTCTCGGCCGGCGCCGGCTTCGACCGGATCTACCCGGGCACCGGCGCCCGGCTGACCAGCGGCGCCGACCGCAAGGTCACCGTCACCGTGCCCGCGCTGTCCTCGGTGGTGTTCAAGGCGGCGGACCGGCTGGCGCCGTCCGCCGCCGCGCCCGCGCTGGGCCTGACCGCACCGGCCGACGGCGCGACCGGCCAGGTGACCCTGGGCGCCACCGTGCCCGGCGGCGACTTCCACCGGGTCGGCTACGCCGCGCAGATCGGCAACGGTCCCTGGCAGCTGCTGGGCACCTCCGACTCCGGGGTCGACAAGGTCACCCTGGACCTGACCGGCACCGCGCCGGGCACCACGGTCCGCTACAAGGCCGTGGTCCAGGACGACGCCGGCCACCTGCGCGCGGCGACCGCCTCCTTCACCACCGGCACGCCGGTCCCGCCGGCCCCGCCGACCGCGGCCGCCCGCCCGTACGCGGTGGTGCACTACCAGCGCAAGGACGGCGACTACGACGGCTGGAACCTCTACGCCTGGGGCGACCTGGCGGACGGCGAGGGGACCAGCTGGCCGGCCGGCCACCCGTTCGTCGGCCGGGACGCCTACGGGGCCTTCGCCTACGTGAAGTTGAACAGCGGCGCGTCCGACGTCGGCTTCGTCGTGGAGAACAACGGCACCAAGGACGTGTCGACGGACCGCCACATCGACGTCGGCGCCACCGGCGAGGTCTGGGTCAAGGAGGGCGACCCGACCGTCTACACCGCCGATCCCGGGCCGACCAGCACCCCGGCGCCGAACACCGCGGTGATCCACTACCACCGCGCGGACGGCAACTACGCCGGCTGGGGCCTGCACGACTGGACCGGCGCGGCCGCGCCCACCGACTGGAGCCACCCGCTGCCGCCGGCCCGCCAGGACGCCTTCGGCGAGGTCTTCGAGGTCCCGCTGGCCGCCGGCGCGACCAGCCTGAGCTACATCCTGCACAACGGCGACACCAAGGACCTGCCCGACGACCAGTCGCTCGACTTCGCCACCTACGGGCACGAGGTCTGGGTGACCGGCGGCCAGAGCGGCTACCTGCTGCCGCAGGTGGCCAGCACCAGTGCCCAGTTGGACCCGGGCACGGCCAAGGCGCAGTGGATCGACGCGGACACCGTGGTGGTCCCGCCGGGCTACGGCGCGGGCGACGCCGCACTGGCCGGCGGCGCCAGCGCCCAGCTGGTCTACGACCCGGCCGGCGGGCTCACCGTGGCCAAGGGCGTGCTGAGCAAGCCCGGCCAGTGGCTGCGGCTCACGCCGGTGGCGGCCGGCCTGACGGCGGCGCAGAAGCAGAAGTACCCGAACCTGGCCGGCTACCGTGCCTTCACGGTGGATCGCCGCGACCAGGACCGGGTGCCGGCCGCGCTGCGCGACCAGCTGCTGTTCACCGAGCACCTGCCCAACGGCGCGCTGCTGGCCGCCACCGGGGTGCAGCTGCCCGGCGTGCTGGACGCGCGCTACGCGAGCGGGGCGGCCGCGGCCGCGCTGGGCCCGGTGTACCGCGGGTCGGGCTCCTGGTGGTGGCCGTGGGACCGCCAGGTGTCGCTCTCGCTCTGGGCGCCGACCGCGCAGCAGGTCTCGCTGCAGGTCTACGACGCCGCGACGGGCGGTGCGCCGCGCACCGTGCCGATGCACCGCGACGACGCTTCCGGCGTCTGGTCGCTGACCCGCCCGCGCGGTGAACTGGACGGGAAGTACTACACCTACCAGGTCACCGTCTGGGCGCCGAGCGTGCAGCAGGTCGTGGTCAACACGGTCACCGACCCCTACTCGGTCGCGCTCTCGCCGGACTCGAAGCGCAGCCTGGTGGCCGACCTGACGGACCGTTCGACCAAGCCGGCCGGCTGGGACCAGCAGCAGCTGCCCGCCGCGATCCCGGCGACCGCGCAGCAGATCCAGGAACTGCACGTGCGCGACTTCTCGGCGGCCGACCAGACGGTGCCCGCCGCCGAGCGGGGCAGCTACCTGGCCTTCACCGAGTCGCAGTCGGCCGGCATGACCCACCTGCGCGAGCTGGCCAAGGCCGGCATCACCACCATCCACCTGCTGCCCACCTTCGACAACGCCTCCGTCCCGCCGACCGCGCAGCAGCAGCTGCCGCCCTGCGACCTGTCCGCGCTGCCCAAGGACGGCGACCAGCAGCAGGCCTGCATCCAGCAGGTGGCCGCCGACGACGCCTACAACTGGGGCTACGACCCGCTGCACTACACGGTGCCGCAGGGCTCGTACGCCACCGACCCCACCGGCACCGCGCGCACCACGCAGTTCCGGCAGATGGTGCAGGCGATCCACCAGGCCGGCCTGCGGGTGGTGCTGGACGTCGTCTACAACCACACCGCCGCCGCCGGCCAGGCCGACACCTCGGTGCTGGACAAGGTGGTGCCGGGCTACTACCAGCGGCTGAGCGACAGCGGCGCGGTGACCACCGACAGCTGCTGCGCCGACACCGCGCCCGAGCACGCGATGATGGACAAGCTGATCGTGGACTCGGTGACCACCTGGGCCGAGCAGTACAAGGTGGACGGGTTCCGGTTCGACCTGATGGGCCTGGACCCGAAGGCCACCATGCTCGACGTGCAGTCCGCGCTGCGGAAGCTGACGGTCCGCAAGGACGGCGTGGACGGCGCGGCCGAGTTCCTCTACGGCGAGGGCTGGAACTTCGGCGTGGTGGCGAACAACGCCCGGTTCGAGCAGGCCACCCAGCAGAACATGGCCGGCACCGGGATCGCCACCTTCAACGACCGGGTGCGCGACGCCGGCCGGGGCGGCAACTTCATGCTCTCCTCGGCCCCGCAGCAGGGCTTCGCCTCGGGCCTGTACACCGACCCGAACGGCGACCCGGCCAACGGCTCGCCGGAGCAGCAGAAGGCCGCGCTGCTGCACCAGATGGACCAGATCAAGGTGGGGCTGACCGGCAACCTGGCCGGCTACCGCTTCACCGACTCGGCCGGCCGGGCCGTCACCGGCGCGGGCGTGGACTACAACGGCTCGCCCACCGGCTACGCGGCCGCACCGGGCGAGGCGGTGGAGTACCTGGACGCGCACGACAACCTCGACCTGTTCGACGCGCTGGCCTTCAAGCTGCCGACCGGCACGGCGGCCGCGGACCGGGCCCGGATGCAGGCGCTCGGCCTCTCGCTGACCGCCCTCACCCAGGGGCCGGGCTTCTCGGTGGCCGGCAGCGACCTGCTCCGCTCCAAGTCGCTGGACAGCAACTCGTTCAACTCGGGCGACTGGTTCAACGCGATCCACTGGACCGGCCCGGGCGGCTGCGACGGCAACGGCTGGGCGCACGGACTGCCGCCGGCGGCCGACAACCAGTCGATGTGGCCGACCGCCAAGCAGCTGCTCGACGACCCGCGCCTGGTGGTCGGGTGCTCCGACATGGACGCCACCGCGGCGCAGTTCGCCGACTTCCTGCGGATCCGTCAGGCCTCGCCGCTGTTCACCCTGGCCAGCACGGCCGAGGTGCAGCGCCGGGTGAGCTTCCCGCTCTCCGGCACCGCGGCGGAGGTCCCCGGGGTGATCACCATGCACCTGGACGGCACCGGGCTGCCCGGTGCCGAGAAGGGGCTCACGGTGGTCTTCAACGCCACCCCGAGCAGCCAGACCCAGGTGCTGCCCGCGCTGGCCGGCAGTGACCAGCGGCTGCACCCGGTGCAGGCCGGCGGCGCCGACCCGGTGGTCAAGCAGGCCCGGTTCCAGACCGATTCAGGATCCTTCATAGTCCCCGCCCGTACCGTTGCGGTGTTCGTGCAGCAGTAGTGCGGCACCGCCCCGTCGGGCCCGGAAGCCGTGGGGCTTCGGGGCCCGACCCGTCGTTTTCGTCACCGAGTGCGTGCGAACACTTGGAGAGGCGTTGTCAATCCTGTAAACAATGGAGTCAAGTCAGCCCACGGTGCCGGGCAGGGCCAGGGACGATCGAACGCAAGGACGACCATGGAATCCGCGCAGGACGCCACCACGGAGATCGGCCGCCGGCTGCGGGACCTGCGCCGCGAGCGCGGGCTCAAGCAGAGCGACCTGGCCGGTGAGGGAATGTCGGTCAGCTACCTGTCGCTGCTGGAGTCGGGCAAGCGGCCGGTCACCCCGGTGATCCTGCGCCGGCTGGCCACCGAACTCGGCTGCACGGTCGAGTACCTGCGCACCGGCGAGCACAGCGACCGGGAGCGCGAGCGGCAGCGGGAGCTGCTGCTGCGCCTGACCGTGGCCGAACTGGCCCTGCGGGACGGCGAGTACCCGGCGGCACTGGCCGGCTGCGAGGAACTGCTGGCCGAGCAGCCGCCGCCCGCCGCCGAGACCGTGCGCCGGGTCCGGCAGGCCCGGGCGGACGCGCTGGAGCGCCTCGGCCGGCCGGTCGAGGCGCTGGCCGAGCTGCAGGCGCTCGGCCGCGAGCCCAACCCGGGCCCCGGGTCGGTCCAGTGGCTGCGGCTGGCGGTCGCGCGGTGCCGCTGCCACCTGCTGGCGGGCGAGCCGGCCAGCGCGGTGGAGACCGGGACGGCGGCGCTGGCCGCGCTGGACGAGGTCTTCGCCGGGCCCACCGAGGACCACCTGGGCCTCGGCGTGGCGCTGATCGAGGCCTACCACCGGGCCGGCCTGCTGGCCCACGCCCGGGAGTTGGCGGACCTGCTGCTGCCCTGGGCGGAGCGCGGCACCACCACCGCGGCGCGTGCGGCCGCCTTCCGCGAGGCCGGCCGGCGGGCCCGGGCGGGCGGCGACACGGCCCTCGCGCTGACCCTGAACGAGCGGGCGCTGGCGCTGCCTGCGGCGGACGAGCTGGGTCGGCTCTGCGGGCTGCTCAAGGCCGGCTACGGCGCGCTGCTGCTGGACGAGCCGAAGCCGGACCCGGCCCGGGCCCGCGCGTACCTGGTGGCGGCCGCCCGGGAGTTGGCGGGTCCGGGCGGACCGGCGGACCGGGCCGGCTGCGAGTTGAACCTGGCCCGGGTCGCGCTGCTGCTGGACGAGCTCGCCGCCGCCGCCGGGCACGCGCACCGGGCGCTGGAGCTGGCCGGGGACGGGCCCACCGGGGTCGCGGTGCGGGCCTGGCTGCAGCTGGGCGAGGCCCGCTGGCTGCAGGGGCGCGGCATCGAGGCGGCCGAGGCGCTGGCCCGGGTCGAGCAGTTGCTCGGTTCCGGCGAGCACGGGCTGTCCTCGGGCCGGGACCTGGCCGAGGCCTGGCGGGCGCTGGGCGACCTGTGGCTGGGCCAGGGCCGCTCGGACAGTGCGATGAGCGCCTACCGGCTGGGCCTGGCCGCCGCCGGCCTGGCGGGTGCCGCCCCGCTGCGCGCGATGGCCCGCCCGATCGCCTCCTGACCCACCGTCAGGCGGCCGAGCTGACGCAGTGCCGGTGCGCTCCGGTGCCCTCAGGTGCCGGAAAGCACCGGAGTGCACGCCGGGGCGCGGTCGGGGTCCTGAACCCCATGGTTGGCAGAAGTCCTGAGGGGTAGCCTGGGGCAAACCGTTGGCAGGTTCCGCCCGGGGGACGGCGGCTGCCCGTAGGGGGGACTCTGTGACGCTCCGACTGGACACCGCCTTCGCCGAACTGGCGCTGCGCAACGGCGGTGACGGCGAAGCGCTGGCGATCTTCCAGCAGGTGCTGGCGGCCGACCCGCCGGCCGATCCGGCCACCGCCCGCCGGGCCCGCTGCGGCCGGGCCTGGGCGCTGGAGAAGCTGGGCCGGCGGGAGGAGGCGATCGTCCAGTACCGCGACCTGCTCGCCGACCCGGCCACCGAGGTCGGCGGCGCGGAGTGGGCGCTGCTCGCGGTGGCGCTGTGCCGCAGCTACCGGGACGTCGGCGACCAGGCGATGAGCGTGGACTTCGGCGAGCGGGCGCTGCGCGAGCTGGCCGCGGCCGGGGCGGCGCCGCTGGACGAGCACCTGCAGCTGGGATCCACCCTGATGAGCTGCTACGTGATGCGCGGCGACCTGACCTCGGCGAAGCTGCTGGCCGACCGGCTGATGCCGCTGGCCCGCTCGACCGGATCGCGGGTGGCGCTGGGCGCGGTGGAGTGGAACAGCTCGCTGATCGCCCGCGAGCAGGGCCGGCACGAGGAGGCGCTGGAGCTCGCCGAACGGGCGCTGGCGCTGATGGCCGAGGCGGACAACACCCGCCACCAGGGCATGCTGCGCAGCAACCTGGCGATGGTGATGATCGCCCGCGGCGAGCCGGGTGCCGCGGTCGACCTGCTGCGCACCGCGTACCGGATCCTGCGGGAGAGCGCCAAGGTCTGCGAAGTGCTGGACGTGGTCTGCCTGCTGGGCGAGGTGCTGGTCCAACTCGGCGATCCGGTCGAGGCGCTGGACTGGGCCGAGCGGGGGCGGGCGCTGCTGGACGGGGCCAGCGACGAGCTCTGGCGCGAGCGGGCGGCGGTGGCGCTGGTGTGCGGCCGGGCCCGGCTGCTGGAGGGGGAGACGGAGTTGGGCGAGGGCGATCTGCGGCGCTGCCGCGCGCTGCTGGCCCGGGCCGTCGACCAGGACCGGTCGGTGGCGGTGATCTGGCGCCGGCTCGGCGACTCCTGGGCCGAACTCGGCCAACAGGACGAGGCCATGACGGCCTATCAGGAGGCTCTGGCGCTGCTCGGTCTGCCGGTCGCGCCGCGGCTGGTGCCCGGGCGGCGGCGCGCGCTCTCCTGAACCGCCCGGTGCGCGGCGGCGGGCGACTGCTGCTGTTCGGAGCGCGCGCGCAGCCGCTCGGTCAGGTCGTCCAGCTCGCCGACCACGCTGCGGGCCCCGTCCGCCAGCTCCAGGCCGGCCGCGGTGAGGGTGACCCCGCGCGAGCCGCGCACCAGCAGTTCGGTGCCCAGGGCCCGCTCCAACTGCTGGATCTGGACCGAGACCGCCTGCTGGGCCAGGTGCAGCCGGGCCGCGGCCCGGGTGATGTTCAGCTCCTGGGCCACCATCAGGAAGGACCGCAGATGGCGAAGTTCCAGTGCGCCGGAAGTGCCGACCAGTGCCATCCCGCCCCCTTGGTACCAGTGTCGCTCCCGATCAAACACGGGATGTCAAATATCGTCAAGTCCAAGGTAAAAGGCCTGGTCGAGGGGGTCTTGACGGGCCGGTGCAGAAACGTTTCGGCACCGCCCGCACCGGTGCGGGCCGGGGCGGACGGTGCCGGTGGGAGCTGGTGCGGGCTGGTGCGGGCTGGTGCGGGCCGGTGCGGGCCGGGGCGGGCCGGTGCGGCGGACCGGCCCCGGCCGTCAGCCGCGGCCGATGTACGGCATCGCGGTCGCCATCACGGTGGCGAACTGCACGTTGGCCTCCAGCGGCAGCTCGGCCATGTGCCGCACGGTGCGGGCCACGTCGGCCACGTCCATGGTCGGCTCGGGCGCGATCCGGCCGTCCGCCTGCCGGACCCCCACGCTCATCGCGGCGGTCATGTCGGTGGCGGCGTTGCCGATGTCCAGTTGCCCGCAGGCGATCCGGTACGGCCGCCCGTCCAGCGAGAGCGACTTGGTCAGGCCGGAGACCGCGTGCTTGGTGGCGGTGTAGGCGATCGAGTGCGGGCGCGGCACGTGGGCGGAGATCGAGCCGTTGTTGATGATCCGCCCGCCCTGCGGCCGCTGCCCCTTCATCTGGCGGAAGGCGGCCTGCGCGCACAGGAAGGCGCCGGTCAGGTTGAGGTCCACCACGGCCCGCCAGTCGGCCACCGCCAGCTCCTCCACCGGGACGGCCGGGCCGAAGCTGCCGGCGTTGTTGAACAGCAGGTCGACCCGGCCGAACCGCTCGGCCACCTCGCCGAAGAGCGCGTCCACCGCGGCCGGGTCGGTGACGTCGGTGGGGATCACCGCGGCGGCGGTGCCGGTCAGCCCGGCGGTCGCGTGCAGCGGCTCGGCCCGGCGCCCGGCCAGCGCCAGCTGCCAGCCGGCCCGGGCCAGCTCCACGGCGACGGCCCGGCCGACGCCGGTGCCGGCCCCGGTGACGACGGCGATCTGCGACATCGGTGCTCCTCGGAGTGGGGGACAGGGAGCTCGATGATCTCCGGGCGGCGCGCACGGTGTCACTGGTAGGAGCGCACCGAGCGGCGGGCGCGTCGCGGGGCGGACCTTGTCGGGAGTGCCGGACCGTCCGCGGATCGCGGCACGAGCAGGCCGAATGTCCGAAAATCGGGCCCCGGTCAGGGCGGTAGAGTGCCCCGGAGGAGGCGAACACACCGTGACCAAGCAGCAGCCCCAGGGCCTGATCACCAGCGGCCAGCGGGGCGAGTACATGCGGCAGGGCAACGCCTCCGCGGTGCTGCGCGCGGTGCTCGCGTACGGTCCGGTCTCCCGGGCCGAGATCGCCCGGCACACCGGTCTGTCCGCACCCAGCGTCACCAAGCTGACCAGTGCGCTGATCGAGGCCGGCCTGCTCGGCGAGCTGGCCCCGGTGGAACCCACCCAGGGCCGCCCGCGGGTCCCGCTGCGGCTGGACCCCGAGCGCACCGTGGCGCTGGGCGTGCACATCGGCCTGCTGCGCACCACCTTCGGCCTGGTCTCGCTGGACGGCCGGATCCTGGCCGAGCGCGAACTCGCCCACCCGCGCGCCACCGCCGAACTGACGCCGGCCCGGATCGCCGCGCAGGCCGCCGAGGGGGTGCGCGCCTTCCTCGACGAGCGGCTCGGCGGGCGCCGGCTGCTCGGCACGGGAGTGAGCATCGGCGGCTGGGTGGACGGCGCGCGCGGCCTGGTGGTCGAGCACGGTCCGCTGGGCTGGCGCAACGTGCCGCTGCTGAGCGAACTGGCCGACCGGCTGCCCGGCCCGGTGCTGCTGGAGCAGACGGTGCGGGCGATCGCCCGGGCCGAGCTCTGGTTCGGCGTGGGCCGCGAGGTGGACGACTTCGTGCTGGTCTACATCGGCAACGTGCTGGGCGCGGCGATCGTGGTCGACCGCACCGTGCACCGCGGCCCGGGTGCGGCGGCCGGCGGCATCGAGCACCTGCCCGCCACCGACGATCCGGCGGTGCGCTGCCCGCAGTGCGGCACCGGCTGCCTGAGCGCCGCCGCGGGCGACATCGCGCTGGTCGCCGAGGCCCGCGCGGCCGGCGTGCTGGAACCCGCCTCGGCGGTCGGCGCCGGGCCCGCGCTCGACCTGGAGCGGCTGGTGGCCGCGGCCCGCCCGGCCGGCTCCGGGACCGGTGACGAGCGGGCGCAGGAGCTGCTGCGCCGCCGGGCCCGCCGGGCCGGGCGGGCGATCGCCACCATGGTCGACCTGCTCAACCCGAGCCGGGTGGTGCTGGCCGGCGGCATCCTGGTGGCCGAGGAGTACCTGGACGAGCTGCGGGCCGAGGTGGCCGGGCGCAGCCAGCGCGGCGCCGGGGTGGTGCGGGACATCGTGCCGGCCCAGTTCGGTGCCCGGACCCTGGTGCGCTCGTCGGCGGTGCCCGTGCTGGAGCGGGTGCTGACCGAGCCGTTCACCGCGCTCGGGCTGCTGCCCTGACCGCGGGGTCCGCCCTACGGGTGGAGCCGGTCGCCGCCGGGTGGACGCGACCCCGCCGACCGGCCCCCGCCGATCGACGGGATTTTGCCAAACACGTACCAAACGTTGGGCGCTGGGCCGCCGGGCCGCAACCGCGACAGGTCCGGACCACGTCATAGGATCAGCCAGACCGCGCGCCGCTGCCCCGACCGGGACCGGCGCCGCCCGGACCCACCCCACCCACCGGAAGTGTCGCCGTGCAGCCGCCGTTCGCCCGTTCCCGCGCAGCCCTCTCCACCGCCGCCGTACTGGCCCTGGCCGCCACCCTCGCGGGGTGCGGCTCCAGTGCGAGCCGGAGTGACACCAGGGCCGGCGGGCAGCCGGCGGCCGGTACGCCCGGGGCCGCCGCGTCCGGCGGTCCGAGCGGCTCGGCCGCCCCGGCCAGTGCCTCGCCCGGCTCGACCGGCAAGGTGCTGATGCCCACCGGGCCGGCCACCCCGCTCACCAAGGCCCGGGACACGGCGGCCGGCCCGATCCTGATGACCACGCTGACCGGCAAGAAGTCCGGGGTCAGCGGCAAGGTCTGGGTCTGGCTGCCGCCGGAGTACAACGATCCCAAGTACGCGACCTACGGCTTCCCGGTGCTCACCCTGTACGCCGGCGGCCAGAGCAACGGCTACAACACCTGGACCGACGACCAGTTGCCGATCCAGGTGGCCGACGAGGAGCTGGTCAAGCAGGGCAAGGCGCACCCGTTCATCATGGTGATGCCGGTGCAGAACCTGGTCTCCAACGAGAGCCAGACGCTGGACTGCAGCGACATCCCGGGCCAGCCGAAGATGGGCACCTGGATGGCGCAGGACGTGCCGGACTTCGTCCGGGCCAACTTCCGCACCCTCCGCAGCCGCGACGGCTGGGGGCTGATGGGCGCCTCCACCGGTGCGTTCTGCAGCGCCAAGCTGGCCCTGGAGTACCCCGACCAGTTCAAGGCCGCGGTGCCGATCGACGGCTACTTCAACCCCGACTCCTCGTTCTGGAAGGGCCACGAGACCGAGCGCCTGGCCAACAGCCCGGACGTGCTGGTCGGTCAGGGCAAGGCCGACGTGCGGATGCTGGCGACCGCCGGCGGGGCCACGCCGGACGAGGTGAAGCTGGTCAAGTCCTGGGTGGCCAAGGCGGTGCCGCCGCTGAAGATCGACTACTACGAGCAGCCCGGCGGCAAGCACCTCACCTCGCACTTCAAGAAGATGATCCCGGACACCCTGCAGTGGCTGACCCAGAACATGGCCGGCCCCACGGCGCCCTGACGAGCCCTCCGCGGGCTGGTGGACGGACTGTCAGCAGCGCCCGATTCGTCCCGTGCACCGCTCTGACCTGCACGGCAATCGGGCATTGATTCGGCTCTGATCGACTGTCAGCAAGCTGGACCCCGGCATCACCCCTTCCAGGGAACGGGGTGGCAGCCGATGTCCCCGTCATGACAGTCCAAAAGAGAGTGCCATGCAGCCCCATCTCCTGTCCGTCCCCGCCCAGCGAGGCCCCAGCGAGGCGGCGGTGGCCGTGCGACCCGTCCGATTCGCCGGCCTCCGCCTGGTCCACGCCGCGCTCCGCCGTGACCTTGCCCGGATCCCCACCGCGTTGCGCCTGCTGCAGCCCGGGGACGAGGCCAGTGCGGAGGCGCTGCAGCGGCACTGGGACTTCCTCACCGCCATGCTCACCTGTCACCACGAGCAGCAGGACGTGCGGCTGTGGCCGCTGCTGCGCCGGTTCGCCCCGGAGCTGCGCCTGCTGGTCAACTGGTTGGAGGACGACCACCACAACCTGGACCACTCGTTCACCCGGACCACCACGCTGATGCGGGTCGCCACCCGGGACCCCGCCAGCGCCTGGCCGGTGGCCTACGCGGTGGAGGAGCTGGCCGCACGGCTGGAGACCCACCTGCGGATCGAGGAGGAGCAGGTGCTGCCGGTGATGGCCGAGCTGCTCTCGGCGCAGTCCCGGGTCGGCACCCTGGGGGAGCTGCTGGACCTGCTGCGACTGGCCGACGGGCCCGGCGCGCCCGACGCGCTGGCCTGGCTGCTGGAGGGCGTGGCCGAGGAGCAGGTGCAGGCGCTGCTGGCCGAGTGCGACGACCTGACGGCCCGCCAGTGGCCGCACTGGCAGGCGGTCTACGCGCGGTGCACCCAGGAGCTGTGGGGCGCCGCGCCGACCCCGGGCGTCGACTGACGGTCCGTCGGCCGACTTCCGGTGCCGAGCCCGGCTGCGGCACGCCGGAGTTGACGCACGTTCGGACCACTCGGCCGCGCGCACGGTGACCGGGAGTGCCCAAGGTGGAGACAGGCCGTCACGGCCCCGAACCACTGGAAGGAAGAACCACTCCATGCACAGCAGATGGACCACGCTCCTGCTCAGCACCGCGCTGGCCGGCGGCATCGCCGTCACCACCGGCATCGCCGCCGGTCACGCCGCGACCGACCGCCACCCGGCGGTGCAGCCGGCGGTGGCGGCCCCCGACCCGGCCAAGGTGCTGGACGTCACCGGCAAGCTCGGCGCGGTGCTGGCCAAGGTGAACGAGCTGACCAGGGCCGCCGCTCCGGCCGCCGGCACGCCGGTGGACCCGGCCGCGCTGAAGGCCGGGCTCGGCGAGCTGGGCACCGCCTCGGACCAGCTGAAGTCCGCGCTGCCGGCGGCCGCCGTGCCGCTGCCCGCCGTCCCCGGCTCGCCGTCGGCGCCCGCGCTGCCGTCGTCACCGGCCGTTCCCCCGCTGCCGGGCGCACCCTCCGTGCCCGCGGTAGGCGGTGCGGCGCCGGTCCAGGTGCTCAGCGGCGGGCCGCTGCAGCGCGTGCTGCCGCCGCTGCCGGTCAGCGTCGAGGACACCCTGGCCGACGTGCAGAAGCACGCCGGCACGCTGGTGGCCGACGCCTCCGCCAAGCAGCCCGACGCGGCCGCGGTGAAGAACGACCTCAGCTCGCTCGCCACCGCCGACCTGGCCCTGCTGACCGGCGTCTCGACCCGGATGACCGGCGCCTGACCCGCTCCGCGGCCCGGCCGGCCGGCGCAAATCCCCTTGCCCGAAGGGGCGGCGGCCGGTCAGGCTGCGGACATGCCCGACGTATCCTCGCTCTTCTCGCACGGCCGACTCGTCTGCGTTCCCCGCAAGGCGGCGCGCCGCGAGCAACTG
Source organism: Kitasatospora sp. NPDC058965 (assembly GCF_042741245.1). NCBI lineage: Bacteria > Bacillati > Actinomycetota > Actinomycetes > Kitasatosporales > Streptomycetaceae > Kitasatospora > Kitasatospora sp. NPDC058965. The sequence goes on along the minus strand of NZ_JBHYKG010000102.1, from coordinate 6,638 downwards.
CTGACCCACCTCGCCCGGACCCTGTTCACCCCGGGCCGGGAGTACACCGAGCCCGAGGTGAACGAGGCGCTGAACACCGTGCACGACGACCACCCGGCGCTGCGCCGCTACCTGGTGATCGCCGGCCTGCTGGTGCGCACCCGGGACGGCGCCGCCTACCGGGTGGCCGAGCCGCCCGCGGCCTGACCCGGCGTCAGCGGGCGCCCTTGCGGGCCGCCGCCAGGATCTTCTCCAGGGTGTGCAGGAAGCGACTGGTGCCGTGGCCCCGCCACTGCTTGCCGAAGACCCCGTCGGTGTTGCCCGGCGGGCGCCCGTTGACGATCCGCCAGACCACGAAGGCCTCGCCCGGGGTGGCGGCGACCACCTCCAGGTCGCCCTTGGCCGAGGCGGCCGGCAGCGCCAGGTCCGCCGGCAGCGGCTCGGACAGGAAGACCACGTTGAGCCGGACCTCGGGGGTGACCTCGACGCCGGCGAACGGCTCGGCCGCCAGCACCGCCGCCACCTCGTCCGCCGTGCGCAGCAGCACCGGCACCGGGAAGCCGAGCGCCTGCTCCAGGTGGCGCTCCAGCCGGCCGGTCAGCTCCGCCCGGTCCAGGTCGGCCGCACCCCGGAAGAAGACGTTGCCGCTCTGGATGTAGCTGCCGACCCCGGTCAGCCCGAGCTCGCCGAACAGTTCGCGCAACCGCTCCATCCGCACCACCCGGCCGCCCACGTTCACCGCGCGCAGGAAGGCGATCCAGGTGGTGGCGCCGGACCCGTCCGCCGCCCCGCTCACGAGGGCAGCACCGAGCGCAGCGCCTCGGGCGTGCGCGCCACCACCGCGTGCCCGTCGTCGGCGGTGATGATCGGGCGCTGCACCAGGATCGGGTGCTCGGCCAGCGCCGCCAGCCAGCGCGGCCGGTCCGCCTCGGCGCGGCCCCAGTCGCGCATCCCGAGCTCCTTGGCCACCGCCTCGTCGGTGCGGGTGATGTCCCACGGCTCCAGCGACAGGCGCTCCAGCACCTCGGTCAGCTCGGCCACCGAGGGCGGGTCCTCCAGGTAGCGGCGCACGGTGTACTCGGCGCCCGCGGCGTCCAGCTCGGTGAGCGCCACCCGGCATTTGGTGCATCTCGGGTTGATCCAGATCTCCATGCCGCCAGCCTACGCAGGCGCACCGACGGGTTCGGGAACTCCGCCGTGGCGAGGGGCGGTTGTGTGGTCATGGACGAAGGTACCGAGATCATCAACGCCCTGCTGTCGCCCGCCGGGGCGGCCGACCCCTACCCGCTCTACCAGCGGGCCCGCGCGCTCGGCCCGGCGGTGCCGGTCTGGGACGACATGCTCATCGCCACCGACTACGCGACGGTCCACCAGCTGCTGCGCGACGCCCGGTTCGGCGTGCCGGACGCCCCGCGCCGGGAGGTCTTCGAGCCGGCCTTCGTGGAGCACTCCTCGCTGCAGCTGCTCAGCAAGTCGATCCTGGAGGTCAACGCCCCGGACCACGCCCGGATGCGCTCGCTGATCGCCTCCGTCTTCACCGCCCGCCGGGTCGCGCTGCTGGCCCCGGCGGTCGAGGCCTCGGTCGCACGGATGCTCGACGAGCTGGCGGAGCGCGGTGCCGACGGCCGACCGGTGGACTTCATGGACACCTTCGCCTTCCGCCTCCCGGTCACCGTGATCTGCGAGCTGCTCGGGGTCCCCGAGCAGGACCGCTACCGTTTCCGCGGCCTGGCCACCGACCTGACCGCCGCGCTGGAGGTGCTGGTCAGCGAGGAGGAGCTGGCCGCCGCCGACCGGGCCGGCGAGGAGCTGCGCGACTACTTCGCCGAGCTCGCCGCCGAGCGCCGGGCGCACCCGCGCGAGGACCTGGTCTCGGCCCTGGTGCAGGCGGCCGACGGGGCCGACGCGCGGCTGACCGACGAGGAGCTGCTGGCCAACCTGGTGCTGCTGCTGGTGGCCGGCTTCGAGACCACCACCAACCTGCTCGGCAACGGCCTGGAGCTGGCCTTCCAGCACCCGTGGACGCTCGCCGGCCTGCGCGAGGGCCGGATCCCGGCCGCCTCCTTCACCGAGGAGGTGCTGCGGTACGACTCGCCGGTGCAGCTGACCACCCGGGTCCCGTTGGTCGGCGGGCTGGAGCTGGCCGGCCTGCCGGTGCCGGACAAGGGCGGCGTCTTCCTGCTGCTCGGCAGCGCCAACCGGGACGGCGCCCGCTACGTGGACCCGGACGTCTTCGACCCGCTGCGCAAGGACAGCCAGCCGCTCTCGTTCGGCGGCGGGGCGCACTTCTGCCTGGGCGCGCAGCTGGCCAAGCTGGAGGCGACCACCGCGCTGCCCGCCCTGCTGGACCGGTTCCCCGGCCTGGCCCGGGCCGGCGAGCCGGTCCGCCGGGCCCGGCTGGTGCTGCGCGGGTACGAGTCCTTCCCCGTCGCGCTGACCGGCTGAACGGGACCAAGGTCCCGCCCGGCCGGGCCGAAGGCCATCGGCCGGGCGGCCCCGCGGTGGGCGACGATGGAGACTCCCTGCGCCCACCGTTCCCGAGGAGGTCCGAGGTGTCCGAGCGCGAGGTCGGCTTCCCGCCGCACTGGGTGCGCTGGCTCCCGGTCCTGCTCATCCTGCTCGACCTGGTGGTCGAGGTGTCCTTCCCGCGGGCCACGGCGGCCGGCTTCCTGCTGACCGCGCTGCCGGTGCTGGTCGCCTTCGGCTTCGGCCCGGTGGTCACCGCCGGCGCCGGGGTGGGCGCGCTGCTGCTGCAGCTGCTGCTGGCCGCGCACGCCGGGCACCTCTACGAGCACCACCACCTGTGGGTCTACCTGTCCACCCTGCTGGCCGCGCTGGCCGGGGTGATGCTGGCCCAGCAGCGGATCCGGCAGGCCCGGCACCTGGTGCGGGCCCGCACGGTGAGCGAGGCGCTGCAGCGCACCGTGCTGCACCCGGTCCCCGAGCAGGTCGGCGAGCTGCGCACGGCCGGGCGCTACCGGGCCGCCGAGGCCGAGGTGGCGATCGGCGGCGACCTGTACGAGCTGTGCGAGACCCGGTTCGGCACCCGGGTGCTGCTGGGCGACGTGCGGGGCAAGGGCCTGGAGGCGGTGCGCACCGTGGCCGACCTGCTCGGCGCCTTCCGCGCCCTCGCCCACGAGGTCGCCGAGCTGCCGGAGTTGGCCGAGCTGCTGGACCGTCAGGTGCGGCGCGGCGCCGTGGAGTGCGGGGACGACGAGCTGTTCGTCACGGCCCTGCTGGTCGAGCACCGGGCCGGCGCCGAGGCGGTCGGCGTGGTCAACCGCGGCCACCTGGACCCGGTGCTGCTGGGCGGCGGCACGGTGCAGACCGTGCACTGCCGCCAGGACCTGCCGCTCGGACTCGGGCACCTGCGCGGCCGCCCCGCCCCGGAGCCCGCCACCGTCCCGCTGGGCACCGGCCAGACCCTCCTGCTGCACACCGACGGCCTGACCGAGGCCCGCGACCCCGAGGGCCGCTTCTACCCCCTCACCGACCGGCTGGCCACCCGGTTCCACGCCCGCGCCGAGGTCGCCCCGGAGCAGCTGGTCGCCTTCCTGGCCGAGGACGTGGCCCAGCACGGCGGGACGGCGGCGGACGACCTGGCGCTGCTGGCCCTGAGCCGGTCCTGGTCCTGAGCCGGTCCTGGTCCTGAGATGGTCCCGGGCGCCCGGGACCGGCGTGTTCCGGACGCCGATCGGGCGCGGCGGCGGGATGCTGGGTACCCGGTCCCACCGAGGGGGGTACCTCCCGGCCGGCGGCCGGGGGAGCTGGAGGAAGACGTGAAGGATCTCAAGTTCGAGCAGAAGTCCGCCCTGTCGCGCCTGGAGGCGGCCGACATGCTGGAGGCCATCGCGGCCGCACTGCGGCACGGCGACGGGGCCGAGCTGGCGCTGGGCCCGGGGACGGTGAGCCTGCGGATCCCCGAGGAGCTCCGCAGCGAGATCGAGATCGAGGTCGGCGACGGCGAGATCGAGCTGGAGGTCGAGCTCAAGTGGCCGGTCGGGAACGCGGACAAGCCGCCGCGCCGCCCCGTGCCCGGCCCGCCCGGGGCCTGACCGGGCCGGGGCCCGCCGGCTGCGTTCAACCGCCCGCCGGACCCTCCTCGCGCACGGCGCACAGGCCCCAGACGACCAGGCCGTTGACGGCGATCAGGGTCAGCGACCAGAGCGGGTAGTACGGGACGGTGAGGAAGTTGGTGATCATGAGCAGCACCGCCACCAGCACCCCGACCACCCGGGCCCAGAGCGCCAGCCGGAACAGGCCGACCGCCACCCCGAGGGCGAGCACGCCGAGCACCAGGTGGACCCAGCCCCAGCCGGCCAGGCTGAACTCGAACACGTAGCGCGGCGTCCGGACGAAGACCGGGTCCTCGGCGATGGCCATGATCCCGCGGAAGATGCTCAGGAACCCGGCGAGGATCAGCATGACGGCCGCGAACGCGACCACCCCGCTGGCCAGTGCTTGGTGCCCCGAGCCGCCGGGGCGGTGGGGTGCGGACGTGGGTGCGGACATCGGGTGCCTCGATTCCGTGCGGTCGGGTCCGGTCACGACGGCGGCCTCCTGACGGCCGCGGGCGTGCCCGGCCAGCGGTTGGCGCCGGCCGAGACTGCGGCGGCGCTGGCGATGCCGATCAGTGCGCCGATCGCCACGTCGCCCGGGTAGTGCACCCCGGTGTGGACCCGGGAGTACCCGACCGCGCAGGCGAGCGCGCCGAGCGGGAACGCGAGTGCCGGCAGCGCGGAGCCGGTGGCGGCGGCGAAGGCGACCGCGGCGGCGGTGTGGCCGGACGGCAGCGAGGGGGAGGAGGGCATCGGCACGTGGCGCTCGGCGCTGCTCGCGGCCGCCGCCCGGTCCGGTCGGGGGCGCCGCACCAGCTGCTTGACCACCAGGTTCGCGCCGGCCGAGGCCAGACCGACGGCGAGGACGCCGAGCACCGCCGCGCGCCTGGTCCGCCCGGGGCGCAGGGCGAGCAGCCCGGCGGTGGTCAGCGAGATCTTGGAGTGGTCGGCCGCCGCCGACAGCCGTCGCAGGCCGTGGTCGAGCGCGGGGGTCTCGGTGGCGGCCACCGCGGCGTAGACGGCGCCGTCCAGCAGCACCAGGTCGCGGACCACCTCGCGGGCGCTAGTCATCGGCACGATCCGTTCCGTTCGCGGCCGACCGCGGTCGGCCCAGGGCCAGCAGGAGCAGTTCGAGCCAGTCCAGCGGCGGCGCCGCCGTCGGCGTGCCGGGCCGGTTCCGGGGCACCAGGACCCGCAGCGCGCCCGGCCGGATGGCGCAGGTGACGGGGGTGGGCAGCTGGAGCGCCTCGCCGTCGACGGCGACCGGGATCACCTCGGCGTCCGCGTCCACGACGACCTGGGGGGAGGTCAGGACGTTCAGCCCGGACGCCCGCGCGCCGCGCAGGGCGACCTGGGCCGCCTGGGCGGCGTTGGCCACGTGGATCCCGACGACGCCCAGGGTGCCGAGGTCGAGCCGGGGCCGGCGGGCCGCCAGGGCCGCGGGGTGGGGCGCGGCGTACGGGTTGTTGCTGATCAGCAGGGCCTGCTGGGCCTCCAGCCGGACCGTCGCCGTGCGCGCGTCCAGCGGGTGGCCGGAGTACCCGCGCAGCAGGTCGGGCAGCGCGTCGAGGGAGGAGCCGGCCTTGGCGTCGCGGTACTCGGGGCTCTGCACGATCTGCGCGTACACCCCGAAGGAGACCGTGTTGACGAACGGCCGGCCGTCGACCGTGCCCAGGTCGACACGGAGCTCCTCGCCGTCCCGGAGCGCGTCGAGGCACCGGTCGGGGGCGTCCCGGTCCAGGCCGAGGTCCATCGCGAAGTGGTTGCGGGTGCCGGCGCTGATCACCAGGAACGGCAGGTCGTGCTCGGCGGCGACCGCGGCCACCGTGGCCTGGGTCCCGTCGCCGCCGGCGACCCCGAGCAGGTCCGCGCCGTCGGCCACGGCCAGGCGGGCCATCCGCCCCACGTCGGTCCGCACGGACGGGTCCAGCAGCACCACCTTGGCGCCGAGCGCCTCGGCCTTCGCCACCAGGCCGAACCGGCCGACCTTGCCGCCCCCGGACTTCGGATTCATGATCAGCACCGGATGCCGGGGCGCGGTGGCCGCGACCGCCCGCATGCGCTGCGGCTCCCGGCCCACCCGCAGGGCCGACCTGGCGCACAGCGCGGCCGCCGCGATCAGCGCGACCGAGAGCAGCGCGGCCGGCCACAGGCCGGCCCGGATGTACAGCACCAGCACGGCCACCGGGGCGGCGACCGCGATCAGCGCCCCGGCCACCCGCAGCGCGCCGTGGGACGACAGCACCCACCAGGTCCCGGCCGCCGCGGCCGCCAGGCAGGCCACCCCGACCGCCACGATCAGCAGACCCCCGCGCCCCGCCACGGCCACCAGCGCCACCAGCGCGCCCAGCAGGAAGGTCAGCGCCAGCCGCGCCAGCAGCCGCCCCTGCACCGCCGTACCGGAATCGGTCGGTCCCACCTGCGCTCCCTCCACGTCACGAAGACCGTGGCCGCCCGCCCCCACCGGAGGTCGGCGTCCTGCGGTCTCCGCCTGCCAGAATGCGCGCCCCGGCCCGACCCGGCACCTCGTGGGACCCGAACGGCCGAAGCCCCGGACCGCCCCGCGGAGCGGAAACGACCTGCGGGCACGCACCGGTCACC
>NZ_JBHYKG010000101.1:0-26792 GCF_042741245.1 Kitasatospora sp. NPDC058965 | reverse complement strand
GGCGTCCGGTCCGGGCATCCTCAGATTCCGCTCTGGATTTGAGCGGAATCTGAGCTGAATAGTCGTCACAATCCGGTTGCGGCGGCGGCGCGCGCCCACCGAGCACCCCAATTGACGGCGGGCCGCGATGCATCGCTATGCGTGTTCAACAAAAAATATAACCCGATCGCGAGCGGCATAATCCGACAGCCGCCGCGAAAGCTCAAATGCGGCTCAGATATTGGTACGGACCTCGTGGCGGAGTAAGCGGTGAACTGCCTTGGTGGCACTGACATGCGCGGATACTCGCTGGTAGCGGACTCGGCCGGCTCTCAAGAATGTGTGCTATGGGCCCGGCAGAACATAACTATTCGGAATTTGGGTCTTTGCAGATCCCTAATCGCCCGCTAGCGTTCACCGCACTCTCACCCGCCATCTTTGAAGAGGGTCCCCACACATGGCAGTTGTTGACAAAATAGCCTCGCAGGGCGTCGGAACCGGCTCCAAGCTGAAGCGCGACATCGGACTGGTAGGCCTGCTCTGGGCCTCGGTCGGGTCGATCATCGGATCCGGCTGGCTCTTCGGGGCGAAGAACGCGGTGGTGGTCGCCGGCCCGGCGGCCGTCGTCTCGTGGGGGATCGGGGCGGTCGCGATCGTCCTGCTCGCACTGGTGCACGCGGAGCTCGGTGGACTGTTCCCGGTGTCGGGCGGCACCGCGCGGTACCCGCACTACGCGTTCGGCGGCCTGGCCGGCATGAGCTTCGGCTGGTTCTCCTGGCTGCAGGCGGCCACCGTGGCGCCGATCGAGGTCGAGGCCATGATCGGCTACTCCAAGTCGGTCTTCCCCGGCCTGCAGCACGACAACGGCACACTGACCGTGACCGGCTTCCTGGTCGCCGTCGTGCTGATGGCGGTCTTCGTCGCCGTCAACTTCCTGGGCGTCCGACTGCTGGCGCTCACCAACAGCGTGGCCACCTGGTGGAAGGTCGCCGTCCCGCTGGCCCTGATCTTCATCCTGGCGCTGACCCACTTCCACCCGGGCAACTTCACCTCGCACGGCTTCATGCCATTCGGCGTCAAGGGCGTGCTCGGCGCGATCAGCACCAGCGGCATCATCTTCTCGCTGCTCGGCTTCGAGCAGGCGATCCAGCTCTCGGGTGAGAGCAAGAACCCGAAGCGGGACATCCCGCGCGCGGTGATCGGCTCGGTGGTGATCGGCACCCTGATCTACACCCTGCTGCAGGTCGTCTACATCGGTGCGCTGCCCGGCAGCTCCTTCGTCAAGGGCTGGGCCGACCTCGCCTACCAGGGCATCGAGGGTCCGTTCGCGGGCCTGGCCACCGTGATCGGCCTGGGCTGGCTGGCCCTGATCCTGCGCGCCGACGCGGTGATCTCCCCCGGTGGCACCGGCCTGATCTACACCACCTCCACCTCGCGGATCTCCTACGGCCTGAGCCGCAACGGCTACACCCCGAAGATCTTCGAGAAGACCGACGGCAACGGCGTGCCGTGGTTCGGCCTGATCATGGCCTTCGTCACCGGTGTGATCTGCTTCCTGCCCTTCCCGAGCTGGCAGAAGCTGGTCAGCTTCATCTCCTCGGCCAGCGTGCTGATGTACGCCGGCGCCCCGCTGGCGCTGGGCGCCTTCCGCAAGCGCCTGCCGGGCCGCGAGCGCCCGTACCGGCTGCCCGCCGCCGAGATCATCTCCCCGGCCGCCTTCGTGATCGCCGGTCTGATCATCTACTGGTCCGGCTGGGACACCCTGTGGCGCCTGGGCGTGGCGATCCTGATCGGCTACCTGCTGCTCGGCAGCTACGCGCTCTACGCGATCACCAAGGGCCTGCCGAACGCGCCCAAGCTCAACTGGAAGGCCGCGCAGTGGCTGCCGGTCTACCTGGTCGGCCTCGGCGTGGTCTCGAAGCTGGGCGGCTTCGGCCAGGGCTCGCTGAGCATCATCCCGCTGTACGTGGACATGGCGCTGGTGGCCGCCTTCTCGCTGGCGATCTACTACTGGGCCCGCGCGGTGGCGCTGCCCGTCGAGGAGATCGAGGAGAACGTCGGCGCGATCGAGGTGGTCGACGCGGGCGGGCACTGACGCTCCGTCAGCTCCACTGCGGCCGAGGGCGCGCCCCCCGCGAGGGTGGCGCGCCCCCGGCGTACCATCCCCTCGTGACGACCGAGCAGATACCCGAGGGCGTGGGCCGCACCGCGATCGGCGTGGCCCGGGTGCGCGCGCTGGAGAGCGCCCGCCCCGACCGCCTCTTCGACGACCCGTACGCCGCCGCCTTCGTGCGGGCCGACGGCCCCCCGGACCCGGCGCCCCGGCCCGAGCCGACGCCCGCCCGGATCGCGATGGCCCGCCACCTGATCGTCCGCACCCGGTTCTTCGACGACTACCTGCTGGCCGCCGCCCGGGGCGGCTGCACCCAGGTCGTGCTGCCCGCCGCGGGCCTGGACACCCGGGCCTACCGACTGGACTGGCCGGCCGGCACCCGGGTGTTCGAGCTCGACCTGCCCGAGGTGCTCGCCTTCAAGGAGCGGGTGCTGGCCGAGCAGGGCGCCGAACCCACGGCCGGGCGGACGGCGCTCGCCGTGGACCTGCGCGAGGAGTGGACCGGCGCGCTCACCGCCGCCGGCTTCGACCCGGCGCGGCCCACCGTCTGGCTGGCCGAGGGCCTGCTGGTCTACCTGGGCTCCGACGAGGTCGCGGCCCTGCTCACCGCCGTCACCGCGCTCAGCGCCCCCGGCAGCCGGCTGGCGATCACCCACGGCCTGGGCACCGACGCCCACCGGGGGCGGGCGCCCCAGCCCGACGACCCGAGCACCGACCCCACCTTCGCCCCGGTGATCAAGCTCTGGCGCGGCGGACTGGCCGAGGACCCGGTCAGCTGGCTCGGGCAGCGCGGCTGGCGCGCCGAGCGGCACGACCGCGCGCTGCTCGCCGTGGAGTACGGCCGTCCCGCCGACTACCTGAGCCCCCAGCGCAGCTTCGTCACCGCCGAACGGTAGGTGGCCGGCGCACACACCGGGTCGCCCGGGGTGTGCGCCGCCGCCATGGGGGTGACACTCCGTCAGCCCTACCGTGTCCCGCACGGGAACCTCGGCGTGGAGGAGTGGACGCGGGATGCGCAGACACATCGGCTGGCTGCTGGCGGCGGTACTGGCGCTGACCGGTGCCCTGGTCCAGGCGGGGCCGGCCGCGGCGGCGGTGCCGTCCTACCTGACCATGGAGGCGAGCTACGGCGGCGTCGCCAACGGCTGGGACCACGTCGAGCGGTACCTGGACAGCACGCCCGGCTTCCACCAGGAGCAGTACCCCCAGGACGGCCGCGGCGACCAGGACGGCCAGCGGCTGACGTTCTTCGGCGGCGTCAAGGAGCCCTTCTCCGGCCGCTTCCTGCTCTACTCGGCGCCCGGCTGGAACACCGGCAGCCACCAGGTCCCGGTGCTGCTGGTGCACGGCGCCAACGACAACCCGGACCGGGCCTGGGCCAACCCCGGCGAGTCCGGCGGCTACGGCTGCGGCGCCGCCTCCTGCCCGAGCACCGGGCTGATGCAGTACCTGTCCGGGCGCGGCTACCGGGTCTTCGCGATCGGCTTCGCGCACAAGCAGGGCGACAACCTGATGCAGGCCCAGGAGGTCGGCGACGCGGTCGCGCTGATCAGGGCCAAGCTCGGCGTCGCCAAGGTCGACCTGGTCGGCTGGAGCAAGGGCGAGATGTCCACCCGGGCCTACGTCTCCTCGGTCAAGCCCTCGTGGGGCCGGTCCTACGCCGGCGACGTGCGCAAGCTGATCACCCTGGGCGGCCCGAACGGCGGCTACGACTACCCCTTCGCGCACGGCTGGGCGCACGACTTCTCGATCTGGCCGGAGTGCGGCGGCGCGGTCAACGCCCCCTCCCCGCACCTGCACATGACCTGCTACGGCACGTACACCGCGCACCCCGAGTTCTCGTTCACCCCGACCGGCGGCTACGACGACTACCCGGGCCAGCGCCAGATGCTGGCCCGCTTCGACTCGGTCTACGGGGTCGACCAGAGCCAGCAGGACTGGTACACCACCTACTACGGCGGCCAGGGCTTCTACACCGACGGCGGCGGCATCCAGGCGGCGATCGACGCCGGCTCGCTGATCGCCCCGCTGCAGCGGGCCGGGGTGCCCGCCGCGGTGACGGGCTACCTGCTGGCCGGCGGCACGCCCAGCATCGTCGGCATCTTCAACGAGGACCGCGGGCCCAGCGACGGCGTGGTCTTCGAGTCCAGCGCGCTGGACACCACCGGCTACGGCACGGTCGGCGGCACCGCGCTGATCGCCACCGCCAACCACCTGGAACTCGGCTGGGACGGCGCGGCCGCCGCGCAGGTCGCCGGCTGGCTGAACTGAGGGCACGTCACATGACCATCGCCACCATCGCCGAACGGCTGGTCACCACCGACCGGCTGACCGTCCACTACGCCGAGATCGAGGGCCGCACCGGTGAGCCGGTGGTCCTGGTGCACGGCAACGTCTCCGCCGGGGCCTTCTGGCACCCGACCATGGCCGAGCTGCCCGCCCGCTACCGCCCGCTCGCCCCCGACCTGCGCGGCTTCGGCGGCACCGAACCCCTCCCGGTGGACGCCACCCGCGGCCTGCGCGACCACGGCGAGGACGTGCTCTCGTTCGTCCGCGCGCTCGCGCTGGGCCCGGTCCACCTGGTCGGCTGGAGCATGGGCGGCGGGGTGGCGCTGCACCTGCTGCGCGACCACCCCGAGCTGGTCCGCTCGCTCACCCTCGTCAACCCGATCTCGCCGTACGGCTTCGGCGGCACCCACGGGGCGGACGGACGGCTCAACTCGCCCGACGGCGCCGGCTCCGGCGGTGGCGCCGCGGCCCCCGAGTTCGTCCGGCTGCTGCGCGAGGGCGAGCTGGGCGCCGACTCGCCGTTCGCGCCGCGCACCGTGCTGGACACCGCCTACGTCAAGGAGCCGCTGGCCGACCCGGACCGCTACCTGGCCGCCATGCTGACCACCCGGACCGGGGAGGACCACTACCCCGGCGACACCCGCCCGAGCGGGGCCTGGCCCGGCTTCGCCCCGGGCAGCCGCGGCGTGCTCAACTCGATGGCGCCGACCCACTTCCGGATCGACGACCTGGAGGCGGTCGACCCCAAGCCCCCGGTGCTGTGGATCCGCGGCGCGGCCGACGTGATCGTCTCCGACACCTCCCTCTTCGACCTGGCCCACCTGGGCGCGCTGGGCGTCGTCCCGGACTGGCCGGGCGCCGACGTCTGCCCCGCCCAGCCCATGGTGACCCAGACCCGCGCCGTGCTGGCCCGCTACGCACGGGCGGGCGGCCCGGTCCGCGAGGTGGTGGTCGAGGACGCCGGGCACAGCGTGCACCTGGAGCGGCCGCGGGAGTTCCTGGCGGCACTGGTGGGGGTGCTGGGCGGGGAGTGACGGCCCTCAGGGGGTGCGCTGGAAGCCGAGCCTCGGCGGAGCGGGCCGGGCCTGCCGGTCCGGCCCGTCCGCGGGCCCGTCCTCCGGCTCGGCGGAGGCCCGGAGCCAGGCCCGCATCTGGCGCAGGCGCAGGCGTTTGGCGGGAGAGGACTCGGTGCCCAGCAACTCCTCGATCCAGCCGAGTGCCTCGGGGACGGCGCCGGCCTGCTCCAGGTCCTCCAGCAGCCGCCACTCCTCGTCGTGGGGCGGAATGATGTTGGCCATGACGTCGCGCCAGATCCGCAGCGCGGCCCGGCGCTCGCCGATGGAGGCGAGGGTGCGGGCGAACTCGCGCAGCTTGGCGACACCGATGCGGGGGTGGGACAGCGCGAGCTCGACCGCGCCCTTCACCTGTGCGCGACCGTCGATCAGGACCGGTACGGCGAGCGCTCCCACCAGGTGCTCGTCGGCCGCGTGCGGCGAGGCGAGCACCTCGTCGGTCAGCCGCCGGGCGAGCGGGTGCCACGCGTCGCCGTCCTGCTCGATCAGGGCGGTGAGCACGCCGACCGTCCAGAGCACGTCGGGGGCCGACTGCGCCAGGCCCGCGGCGAGCACCTCCAACGCCTCGGCGGCGTCGATCTTGAGCAGCACGCCGGCGGCCCGCTCGTAGTAGCCGGCCGCTCCGTGCGGGGTCCGCAGCGCCCGCTGCGCGAGGACCCGCGCGGCCGACCGGGCGCCGCCGTTCAGCAGTTCCTCGGCCGTGCGGGCCAGGTTGAACGGCTCCACCCGGTCGCCGTCCTCGAGCAACTGCATGATCTCGGGCGCCGCACCCGGCCCCTCGGCGGCCAGCCAGACCGCCACGGCCAGGGCCGCGGGCACCGGGGACGGGTCGAGCCCGGCGACGGCCGTGCGGGCCCACCGGGCGGCCTCCTCGGTGGCCCCCGACTCCGCGGCGGCCCTGAGCAGGTCGGCCGTGTACCAGCGCTCGTGGCCCGCCGCCGGGCCGCACCGGTGGAACGCCTCCAACAGGGGCCTGCGGTCGGCGGCCTTGTCGGACTTGGGCCACTGCTGGGCCACCTGCTGCAGGTAGTAGCCGGTGGTCTCCGGCGCGACGAGCACGGCTTCGAAGGTGCGCCGGGCCTCCTCGGTCGCCCCCGACTCCTGCAGCACCCGGGCCACCTCGACCGCGCCGGCCGCCAGGTGGCCGCGGTGCTGCACCGCCAGGTCCCGGATGGCCGGTGCGGCGTCCGGCGCGGCCCGCAGCCAGGCCTCCGCGGCGATGGCCCGGTCGGCCCCCTCGGCGGACGGGTCGGCCAGCAGCCGCCGGCTCTGCTCGACCGCCTCGGCGGTGCACCCGATGATCTCCAACGCCCGCGCCATCCGGGCCCGGTCCCAGTTGTGGTGCCAGGGCCGCTCCGCCAGCTCCGCGGCGCGCTGCCGGACCGCCTCCTGGGCGGCGCTGCTGACCGTCAGCGAGATGGTGGCCGCCCTGGGCAGCAGGCCGTAGGTGTCCGACAGCGCCGTGGCCAGCAGCTGTTCGGCCTCGGCGACCGGTACGCAGCGGGTCAACGCGCCCACCGCGAGCAGCCGCAGCACCGTGCTGAGCTCCGGCGCGGTCGACAGCCGCCGGAGCACCTGCACCACCGCCGGGTCCGGCGTCAGGGCGGCCATCGCCTGGATCGCCGATTCCACGACGTTGGGGTCGTTGCGGGCGTCGGCCTCCAGCCGCTCCACCAGCCGGGCGCGGCGCTCCGCCCCCACCGCGGCGCCCTCCGCGATCAGCTGGCCGGCCAGCGTGTAGTGCTCCGACTGCACCCCGTCCAGCAGGTGATCGATGATCAGGTCCGCCGAGCACTCCGCCCGCTCCGCCCACAGCCGGAAGGTGAAGACGGCCAGCGTCTGCTCCGCCTCGCGGCCCGCCCGGCGCACCCAGGTCGCCAGGTCCGGGAAGTCGGCCGGGATCTCGCGCGCGTAGGAGAGCGCCGCCAGGAACTCGGCGAAGGAGTGGTGCAGGAACCGCAGGTCCTCGCCTTGCTGCACCAGCAGGCCGGTGCCCAGCAGGGTCTGGTGCAGCTCCCGCTCGTCCGTGGTCAGCCCCTGCTCCCGGGCCCACGCGCGCGCCGCCGCCCGGAGCGAGCCGTCCTGCTCGATCCGGTGCCGCCCCAGGGCCTCCAGCAGCAGCTGCGGCTGGGACCCGGTCCGCCGCAGCAGGTGCTCCAGGAAGCGCCGGTACAGGCTGACCCGGTTGGACGGCAGCGCCCGGTCCGGCTCCAGGGTGGCGCCGACCGCGGCGATGGTGGCCAGCAGCGGGTTGCGGACCAGCTCCTTCAGCCGGCCGTCCGCCACCTCCTGGAGGAAGCGGCCCGCGGCGGGGCCCTCGGCGTCCTGCGCGGTGAACCACTGTTCGGCGAAGTGGCGCAGTTCCGCCTCGCTGAACGGTTCCATCCGGTAGCCGCCGAAGCCGGCCGCGCGCAGCGGCGCGAGCTCGCTCTCCGGCAGTGGCCGGCTGGTGATCAGGAACCGGTAGGCGCTGTCGGCGCGGGCGTGCTGGGCGACCGCCCGGATGATCCCGGCCCGCTCCTGACGGTCGGTCACCTCGTCCAGTCCGTCCACCAGCACCAGCCACCGGCTGCCCTGGACCCGGCCGGTGAACAGGCCCGGTTCCGGCTCGGCGATCAGGCTGTGCCCCAGGCTGCGCCGGGTCGCCTCGCACAGGGCGGCGCTCCACGAGCTGCCCTCGCCGACCAGCGTGCGGGCGGCGATCCGCAGCGGGACCAGCGGTTCCGCGGTGGGTGCGGCCGCCGTGCCGGTCGCGCGCAGCCAGATCCGGGCCAGCAGCCAGGTCAGGTGGTTGGCCAGGGTGGACTTGCCGGAGCCCGGCTCCCCGGTGACCAGCAGGTGCACGTGACGGTCCAGCACATCGGTGGCCGGCAGCACGGTGTCCCGGTCGGGGGCCGGCACGCCCGTGCCCTGGCGGTCGCCGGCCGTGCCGGTCTTGGCCTTGCGGTCGTCCTCGCCGCTCCCGGCCGCCTCCCGCAGTGACTGTGCCCGCACCTGCTGGCGCACGTAGATCGCCGACAGCGGCGGCTCCACCACGTCCAGCACGTCGTACGGCAGCCGGTCCACGGAGGCGGCCTGGGCCTCCAGCAGGTTGCGCAGCAGCGGCCCGGGCTGCGGCAACTGGTCCCAGGACTCCAGCCGCGCGGTCTCCGCCGCGCGCTGCGCCGCCGCCGACCGCTCCAGGGCGAGCTTGGCCCGCTGCCAGATCGGCACCACCTCGGCCGGGTCGCGGTCCAGCGCCCCGGCGAAGGCGCGCAGCGCCGCGAGCGTGGGCAGCCGGGCCGCGTTGTGCAGGTCGTAGACGAGGGCCTTGTCGAACAGGCCCGCCTGCACGAACGCGTTCGCCGACCGGTACCCCTTGCTCAGCAGCGCCTGCCGGAACCAGTCCGCGAGCTCCGCCAACTCCGGGTACCGCTGCTGCACGCCCTTCGACGGACGCCCCCCAGGCATCGCATCCCCACCCAACTGCTCGGTTTCCCAAGGTTTCCCGAGCCTAGTCGGAAACGACGGGCCGGCGACAGCCTGGGGGTGGGACGAACCGTCGCCGCACCTGGGAGGGGAACGAGATGAGCCTGCTGGACCTGATCACCACCGCGTGGCCCGCGGCGCCGCTGACCGCCGCGGCCGCCGTGTTGCGAGCTTGGATCGCCCACCGCACGGCCGTCCGCCTGGCCGCGGAGCGGACCAGGAGGACGGGGTTGGCACTGGCCGGGACCGCTCCGGCGCGGGTGGCGGACGTGGTGCGGGCCTGTGCGGAACTGGAAGCGGCGGTCGGCGCCGACCACGCCTGCGGTCGGTCGGTCAGTCGCCGCCGGGGAGCGGGCGTTCGGCCTCGACCAGGGCCTTGAACTGCTCCAGGTCGTGGCGGACGGTGCGCTCGATGGCGCCGGACTGGGCGAATCCGTGCGGGCCGCCGAAGGTGTCCTGCACGGCGGCGGGCTCGTACTCCACCCGGACCTGGAGCTGGGTGGACCCGGTGTCCAGCTCGCGCAGCACCACGGTGCCGTGCAGGTGGGCGCTGTCCAGGGTGCGCCAGTCCATCACCTGGTTGCCGCCGAGGTCCTTGATCGCGGTCTCGAAGATCCGCTCCTGGCCGTCCACCTCGATGTCCAGGTGAGCCCGGTGCTCGCCGTGCGAATGGGCGTGCCGGACGCCGTCCACGAAGCGGGGGTAGTCCTGGACCCGGTGCAACTGCTCCCAGGCCACCTGGACCGGGACGTCGATGTCGATCTGCTCTTCCAGGGTGTGCATCCGATCACTCCGCGTCCTCGTAGGGGTCGCCTTCCGCGCGGGTCTCGTCCTGGGCGTGCCGCACCTGCTCGGAGGTGATGCCCTCCAGACCGACGGTCGCCTCCTCGACGGCCGTCTTGGTGGGTTGCTCGCTCTCACCGGGGGGCTCGGGGTTGATGGTGGACATCATTGCCTCCCCACGCTTCAGGGGCCGGCCGGGATGGCCCGCCGACCCCTCCAGCCTGCGCCCGCCCCGAGCACCGGGGCAACCAGAGCGGTGCCTCAGGCCAGGCCGAGGCCCGGGTCCACCGCGGGTTCGGCGGCGGGGGAGAGGTCGGCCAGGGTGTTCCAGAACATCAGCTCGTAGTCCTGGAGCAGGCGCCCGTACTCGCGGCCGGCGGCCAGCCGGGACCCGTCCAGGCCGGTGCCGGCGACCACCCGGACGGCCTCCTCCTCCAGCTCGGGGGCCGGGGTGGCGAAGAAGTCGAAGAAGGCGCAGGCGGTGTCGGAGAAGCCGTACTGGCGGCGCAGCGCCCGCGCGGTGACCGCGCAGTACTCGCCCCAGGCGGCGAAGTTGGCGGCCAGCGCGAGCACCACCGCGGCGGGCTCGCCGTTCAGCGCCAGCCAGGCGAGCTGGTGCGGGTAGGCCTGGCAGCCGGCCAGCGGGGCGCGCCCGCGCAGCTGGGTCTCGGACAGGCCGCAGGCGGCCGCGAAGCCGGAGAGCGCGGCCAGCGCCAGCGACTCGCCGTCGGCCAGCTTGGCGAAGTACCCGCCGGCCGGCGCGTCCGCGCAGCGCGCGGCCAGCACCAGGAAGCTGCGCCGGTCGCTGCGGATGATCCGGTACTGCTGGGCGGCCAGTTCGGCGAGCACCGACACCGGTGCGCTGCCCTCCTCGATCCGCGGCACCAGCCGGTTGGCCGACTCCGCCGGGGCCAGCTCGGCCCGCAGCTCCAGCAGGGCGTCACGGGGCGTCGGGGACATCGGCGGCTCCTGATCGTCGGGCGGGCCCCAGGCTAACCGGCGCCGCGCCGCACCCCGGGCAGGCCGCTGACGTGTCGTCAGAAGATCGACCAGCCGGTGGCCGTGGTGAACGCGTCCAGCGCCGCCACCGCACCCACCGAGTTGCCCGCCCGGTCCAGCGCCGGCCCCCAGGCGCAGAGCGTGCCGCGGCCCGGGACCACGGCGAGGATCCCGCCGCCGACCCCGCTCTTGCCCGGCAGCCCGACCCGGTAGGCGAAGTCGCCGGCGGCGTCGTAGGTGCCGCAGGTGAGCAGCACGGCGTTGATCCGCTTGGCCTCGCTGCGCGACAGCAGCCGGCTGCCGTCCCGGCGCAGCCCGTGCCGGGCCAGGAAGAGCCCGGCCAGCGCCAGGTCGCGGCAGGAGGCGGTGATCGCGCAGTGCGCGTAGTAGTGGCCGAGCACCGCCTCGACCGGGTTCTCCAGGTTGCCGTAGCTGGCGATGAAGTGGGCCAGCGCGGCGTTGCGGTGCCCGTGCTCGGCCTCGGAGGCGGCCACCACCAGGTCGGTGTCCAGGCGCGGGTTGCCGGACTCGGCGCGCAGGAACTCGCGGACCGCGCCGGCCGCGTCGCCGGTGAGGGTGAGCAGGCGGTCGGTGACCACCACGGCGCCGGCGTTGATGAACGGGTTGCGCGGGATGCCGTGCTCGGACTCCAGCTGGACCAGCGAGTTGAACGGGGTGCCGGACGGCTCGCGGCCGACCCGGTGCCACAGCGCCTCGCCGGTGGCCAGCGCGAGCGCGAGGGTGAAGAGCTTGGAGACGGACTGGATGGAGAAGGCGGTCTGCCAGTCGCCGATCCCGTGCACCTCGCCGTCCACCGTGGCCAGCGCTAGCCCGAAGGCGTTCGGGTCGGCCGCGCCGAGGGCCGGGATGTAGTCGGCCACCCGGCCGGTGGCCAGGGTCGGGCGGGCGGCCTCGTAGGCGCGCTGCAGTTCACCGCGATAGTCCATGTGATCACCATATTTCCTGCCTGGTGAGTCCTGGTGTGGCGCCGTCCGCCGACGGGGTGGGCGGGGCAGACTGGAGGCGTGCCGGAGCTGCCCGAAGTCGAAGCCCTGTCCGCGTTCCTGACCGAGCACCTGGTCGGGCACGCGATCGGCCGGGTGCACGCGGTGGCCGTCAACGTGCTGAAGACCTACGACCCGCCGGTCACCGCGCTGGAGGGCCGCACCGTCACCGGGGTCGGCCGGCGCGGCAAGTTCCTGGTGATCACGACCGACGACCTGCACCTGGTGGTCCACCTGGCCCGGGCCGGCTGGCTGCGCTGGCAGCAGAAGCTCCCGGCCGAGCCGCCGCGGCCCGGCAAGGGCCCGCTCGCGCTGCGGGTCGTGCTCGCCGACGTCCCCGGGACGGGCTTCGACCTGACCGAGGCCGGCACCCAGAAGCGGCTGGCCGTGTATTGCGTCACCGACCCCGACCAGGTGCCCGGCATCGCCCGGCTCGGGCCCGACCCGCTGGCGGCGGACTTCACCCAGGACGCCCTCGCGGCCCTGCTGCGCGAGGAGAAGCGCCAGCTCAAGGGCGTGCTGCGGGACCAGAGCGTGCTCGCCGGGATCGGCAACGCCTACTCCGACGAGATCCTGCACGCCGCCCGGCTCTCCCCGTTCAAGCTCGCCGCCAGGCTCACCGGGGCCGAGCTGACCACCCTGTACGGGGCGATCGGCGCCACCCTGCGCGACGCGGTCGACCGCTCCCGGGGCCTGGCGGCCGGCGAGCTCAAGGCGGAGAAGAAGACCGGTCTGCGGGTGCACGGGCGGGCCGGCCAGCCCTGCCCGGTCTGCGGCGACACCGTCCGCGAGGTCTCCTTCGCGGACTCCGCCCTGCAGTACTGTCCGACCTGCCAGACCGGGGGCAAGGTGCTGGCGGATCGTCGGATGTCGCGGCTGCTCAAGTGACCGGGCCCGCGGGTATGGCCGTGGCGGCGCTGGGTATGGCACCCTCGCCCCGCTGATCAGCTGATCATCACCCCCGCCACACCTGTCCGGAGCCGCCCGATGACCGCCGCCGTCCCGCTCAGCCACGCCCACGGAGCCACCGAACCGCCGCTGCGCACCGAGACCATCGGCGCCGACCTGGCCCGCACCGTCGCCGCCCACGGCGACCGCGAGGCGCTGGTCGACCTGCCCAGCGGTCGGCGCTGGACCTACGCCCAGCTGCTCGCCGACGTGGACGTGGTGGCCCGCGGCCTGCTCGCGCTCGGCGTGCGCACCGGGGACCGGGTCGGCATCTGGTCGCCGAACTGCCCGGAGTGGGTGCTGCTGCAGTACGCCACCGCGCGGATGGGCGCGATCCTGGTCAGCATCAACCCCGGCTACCGGACCCACGAGCTGGAGTACGTGCTGCGCCAGTCCGGGGTGCGCACCGTGGTCGCGATGCCCGCCTACAAGACCTCCGACTACGCCGGCATGCTGGCCGAGGCGCGGCCGAACTGCCCCGAGCTGCGCGACGTGCTGCTGATCGGCGAGGAGTCCTGGACCGGGCTGCTGACCGCGGGCCGGCAGGCCGGTCCGGCCGAGCTGGAGCGGATCACCGCGGGCCTGCGGCCCGACGACCCGATCAACATCCAGTACACCTCGGGCACCACCGGCTTCCCCAAGGGCGCCACCCTGTCGCACCGCAACATCCTCAACAACGGCTTCTTCGTCGCCGAGCTCTGCGAGTACACCGAGCAGGACCGGATCTGCGTCCCGGTCCCCTTCTACCACTGCTTCGGCATGGTGATGGGCAACCTCGCGGCCACCTCGCACGGCGCCTGCGTGGTGATCCCCGCGCCCACCTTCGACCCGGCCGCCACCCTGGCCGCGGTCGCCGCCGAGCGGTGCACCTCGCTGTACGGCGTGCCCACCATGTTCATCGCCGAGCTCAACGACCCCTCCTTCGACCGGCACGACCTCGGCTCGCTGCGCACCGGCATCATGGCCGGCTCGCCGTGCCCGGCCGAGGTGATGAAGCAGGTCATCGAGCGGATGAACATGCGCGACGTGTCCATCTGCTACGGCATGACCGAGACCTCCCCGGTCTCCACCCAGACCCGCACCGAGGACGGCTTCGAGCAGCGGATCCGCACCGTCGGCCGGGTCGGGCCGCACCTGGAGGTCAAGGTGGTCGACCCGGCCACCGGCGGCACCGTGCCGCGCGGCACCGCGGGGGAGCTCTGCACCCGCGGCTACTCGGTGATGCTGGGCTACTGGGAGGAGCCGGCCAAGACCGCCGAGGCGGTCGACCCGCAGGGCTGGATGCACACCGGCGACCTGGCGGTGATGGACCGGGACGGCTTCCTGGCGATCACCGGGCGGATCAAGGACATGGTGATCCGCGGCGGCGAGAACGTCTACCCGCGCGAGATCGAGGAGTTCCTGCTCACCCACCCCGACGTGCTGGACGCGCAGGTGATCGGGGTGCCGGACGAGAAGTACGGCGAGGAGCTGATGGCCTGGATCCGGCTGCGCCCCGGTGCGCCGGAGCTCACCGCCGAGGCGCTGCGCGCCTTCTGCACCGGTCGGCTGGCGCACTACAAGATCCCGCGCTACGTCCACCTGGTCGACGCGTTCCCGATGACGGTGACCGGCAAGGTGCGCAAGGTGGAGATGCGGGAGGAGTCGGTGCGGCTGCTCGGCGCCTAGCGCCGGCCCGGACCGACCCTAGCGGGCCGCCTTCTCGCCGGTGCCGGCCGCCTTCGCGGCCAGCGCCGGCGGCATCGGCTCGTAGCGCAGCGGGGAGCGGGTGAACGAGCCGGTGCCGTGGGTCAGCGAGCGCAGCTCGACGGCGTACCGGCTCAGCTCCAGCTCGGGCACCTCGGCGCGCAGCAGGCTGCGGCCGGGACCGGCCGGCTCGGTGCCCAGCACCCGGCCGCGCCGGACCGACAGGTCGTTGAAGACCCCGCCCAGGAACTCGTCCGGGACCAGCACGCCCACCTCCGCGACCGGCTCCAGCAGCCGCAGCGGGGTCTGGGCCGCCGCGTCCTTGAGTGCCATCGCGCCGGCGGTCTGGAAGGCGGCGTCCGAGGAGTCCACCGAGTGCGCCTTGCCGTCCAGCAGGGTGACCCGCAGGTCCACCAGCGGGAAGCCGTCGCCCACCCCGTGCTCCAGCTGGGCCCGCACCCCCTTCTCCACCGAGGGGATGTAGTGCCGGGGCACCGCCCCGCCCACCACCTTGTCCACGAACTCGAAGCCGCCGCCGGCCGGCAGCGGCTCCACCCGCAGCTCGCAGATCGCGTACTGCCCGTGGCCGCCGGACTGCTTGACCAGCCGTCCGTGCCCGGTGGCGGCGGCGCCGAAGGTCTGGCGCAGCGCCACCTGGTGGTCCTCCCGGTCCACCTGGACGCCGTGCTGCTCGGCCAGCCGGTGCAGCAGCACGCCCGCGTGCGCCTCGCCGGTGCACCAGAGCACCAGCTGGTGGGTGTCCGGGTTCTGCTCCACCCGGACCGTCGGGTCCTCGGCGGTCAGCCGGGCCAGTGCCTGGGCCAGCTTGTCCTCGTCACTGCGGCTGCGGGCCCGGACCGCGACCGGCAGCAGCGGCTCGGGCAGCTCCCAGCGCGGCAGGACGAGCGGCGCGGCCGGGTCGCACAGGGTGTCGCCGACCCGGGCGGTCAGCTTGCCGACGCAGGCCAGGTCGCCGGTCTGCGCCTGCGGGACGGCCCGCTGCAGCTTGCCGAACGGGCTGGTCAGCCCGGCCACCCGCTCCTCGGTGCGGCCCTGCGCCCCCGTCACCAGGACGGCGAGGTCGGGCAGCAGGGTGCCGGCCAGGACGCGGACCAGGCTGAGCCGGCCCACGTACGGGTCGCCGGTGTTCTGGACCACCTGGGCGGCCAGCGGGGAGCCGGGGCCCGCGCCCTCGGGCCGCCGGTCCAGCGGCTCGGGCAGCGGGCGCCCCGTCGGGTCCGGGAAGGTGTCGACGATCAGGTCCAGCAGGTCGACCGCGCCGGTGCCGTCCTCGGTGACCGGCAGCACCGGGTGGATGGTGTCGTGGCCCACCGCCCCGCGCAGGCCCGCGGTGAGCGCGCCCTCGTCCAGGGCCTCGCCGCCCAGGTAACGCTCCATCAGCTCGTCGTCCTCGCCGGCGATCGCCTCGACCAGCTGCTCACGGGCCGGTCCCGTGACCGGCAGCGGCTCGGCGGCCCCGTGCGTCTCGCCGGAGATCAGCTCGACCGTGCCGCGGACCCGACCGTCGGCGCGCACCGGCAGGTCCATCGGCTGCACCGAGTCGGGGCGGCCGTCGCCGAACGCCTGCCGACAGGCCGTCAGCACCTGGTCGAAGTCGGCCCGTGCCGCATCCATGTGGGTGACGGCGACGGCGCGCGGCAGGCCGGCGGCGGCGCACTCGCGCCAGAGCGCCATCGTGGGCGAGCTCGGCCCGGTGCTGTCGGCGTCGTCGAGGAAGTCCATGGCGGAGACCACGAAGACGGCGGCGTCGGCGGCGTGCAGACCCGCCCGCAGCTCACCGGCGAAGTCGGCGTGCCCGGGCGGGTCCAGCAGGTTGATCTTGACGCCGCGCCACTCGACCGGGACCAGCGAGAGGCGGACCGAGCGCTGCTGCTGGTGCTCGATCTCCTCGTGGTCGCTCACCGTGCTGCCCTCGCCGACCCGCCCGGCCCGGGTCAGCGCGCCCGCGGCCAGCGCCAGCGACTCGGTGAGGGTGGTCTTGCCCGAGCCGCTGGGGCCGACCAGCACCACGTTGCGCAGCTGCTCCGGTCCGGGCGCGGCGGGCGCGGGACCGGCAGCCCCCGATCGGGACGTTGCTCGCTCGGACATCGCGGCGCTCCTCGGCGGGTCGGGATGGGCCGGCTGGCCACCGTTCCGAGCTTTCCACCGCCGCGGGTGGTCGGCCATTCAGGCGCTGACCGGCTGCTTCCCAGGAGTGGCGGCGGGGGCGGCGGGGGCCGTCCGCGCGCGGGCCAGGACCAGCGCCGCGACCACGGCGAGGGCGGTGGCGCCGGTGATCGCCCACCAGGCGTGGTGGAACGCGGCCAGCGCCTGCGGGGCCGAGCGCGGGGTGCCGAGCACGCTGACGGTCACGGCCACGCCGATCACCGCGCCGATCTGACGGCCCATCGTGGTGACCGCCGAGCCGGTGGCGAACCGGGTGGGCGGCAGTGCGGCCGCCGCGGCGCCGATCAGGGTGGGCAGGGTCAGGCCGACGCCGAGGCCGGTGAGCAGCATGCCGGGCAGCAGTCCGGCCGGGTAGTCGGGCGCGGTGCCGACGGTCAGCGCCCACCAGGCGATGCCGGCGCCGAAGCAGAGCAGGCCGAGCGCGGCGAGCGGGCCGGGGCCGAGCCGGCGCTGCAGCGGGCCGGCACCGAGCGCGATCGGCGGCACCAGCAGCGGGCCGGGGGCGACGGCCAGGCCGGTGCGCAGCGCCGAGTAGCCCCAGACCTGCTGGCACCAGAGCACCGAGGTGAGCAGCATCCCGGCGAAGGCGACGGTGAAGAGCAGCGCGGTGGCGTTGGCGGCGGCGAAGACCGGCACCCGCAGCAGCGGCAGTTCGACCACGGGCGCCGGGTGGTGGGCCGAGCGGCGCAGGAAGCCGGCGGCCAGCACGGCGGCGCCGGCCAGGCAGCCGAGCACGCCGGGTGAACCCCAGCCCCAGGCGGCGGACCTGACCAGGCCGACCGCCAGCAGGGCGATCGCGGCGGTCAGCAGGGCGGCGCCGGCCAGGTCGGGCCAGGGTTCGGGGGCCGGGGCGGTCGGGGCGGTGGGGGTGGTGGGGGTGGTCGGGGTGGTGGTGCTGCTGGAGCCGGTCGGGGCGGCGGCCGCGGGCCGGTCGGTGGACGCGGGTGCGGGCCGGCGGGGCAGCACCCGGCGGCCGGCCAGCAGCGCGGCGGCGCCGACCGGGAGGTTCACCAGGAAGACCCAGCGCCAGTCGGCCTCCACCAGCAGGCCGCCGAGCACCGGGCCGAGGCCCGCGGCGATCCCGCCGATCGAGGCCCAGGCGCGGACCGCGCGCGGGCGCCGCTCCGGTGCGGTGGCGCCGAGCAGCAGGGCCAGCGAGGTGGGCAGCAGCAGCGCTGCGCCGGCGGCCTGCAGCAGTCGGGCACCGACCAGCCAGGGCACCCCGGGGGCCAGCGCGCAGAGTGCGGAGGAGGCGGTGAACAGGGCCAGGCCGGTGAGGAACCCGGTGCGGTGGCCGACCCGGTCGGCGATCCGGCCGGCCGGGACCAGCAGCGCGGCGAAGACGATCGCGTAGCCGTTCAGCACCCAGGACAGGTCGGCCAGGGTGCTGCCGTGGAACTGCTGGTTCATCGCGGGGAGGGCCACGTTGACGATGAACAGGTCGAGGTTGGAGACGAAGACGGCGGCGGCGACCACGAGGAAGGTGGCGCGGGCATGCGGGTTTGGATTTCCAACTATCGGCATGGGGGGAGGGTAGTGCGAGTGGGTTTGGAAACACAACTCACTCGGGTGGGGCGGGTGCGGCCGGCGGTGCGCCCGACCGGTGCCGGACCCCGGGTAGGGGTGCCGGACTGGGGGCTCCGAGGCTCACGACTGGGGGCTCGCGGAGGTGTGGACGGCGCCTCAGCTGCCGATATTCACTCCTGCCGGTGATTGTGCGGCTACCCGAAGTGGTGGATGCTGGGACTTGGCCGTATACGCAGCAGTGCGCCCGGGTGCCCGGATACACCGCCGTTCGGATCGGAGTCGCTGATGACCAGTCACCTGACGTGTGCCGAGGCGCCGGTGGCGCCGGCCCAGCCCGGCGCGAGCGAGGTCGAGCCCGTCGCGGCCGAGCCCGCGGTGCGCCGTCCCTGGGTGGCGCCCAGCGCCTGCGCCGTCGAGCTCGCGCACGAGGTCACGGCGTACGCAGGTCGGCGGTAGCCGCGCCATGACCGCCCTGGAGCCGTTGAGCACCGCCGACTTCGCCGCCGCCCTCTACGCGCACTCGGAGCGGTACTGGCACAACCACCCGCTTCACCTGAGACTCCATCAGGGCCTGCTCGGTGAGGCCGAGTTGCGCTCCTGGATCGCCAACCGCTGGTACTACCAGAAGTGGCTGCCGCAGAAGGACGCGGCGGTGCTGGCCAACTGTCCGGTGCCCGAGGTCCGCCGCCGCTGGGTGCGCCGGATCCTCGAGCAGGACGGTCTGGCCTTCGGCCACGGCGGCAACGCCGACTGGCTCGCCCTGGCCGAGGCCGCCGGCCTCAGCGTGGCGGAGGTGGTGGACGAGCGCCACGTCCTCCCCGGGGTGCGCTTCGCCACCGACGCCTACGTCCAGTTCGCCCGCACCCGCCCGTGGATCGAGGCGGTGGCCGCCTCGCTCACCGAGCTGTTCTCGCCCGAGCTGATGCGCGAGCGGTTGGGCGCCCTGCACACCCACTACAGCTGGATCGATCCCGCGGGCCTGCGCTACTTCGAGCAGCGCCCGGCAGTGGCCGATGCCGACGCCGCGCACGCGATGGAGCTGGTCACCACGTACTGCACCACGCGCGCCCAGCAGGACGCGGCCGTCGCCGCCCTCTCCTTCAAGTGCGACGTGCTCCGGGCGATGCTGGACGCCGTCGAGCACACGCACCTCGGCGCGAGCGTCTGAGTCGGCGGTGGTGGCGATGGTGCGGTGGAGGCGGCGATGGCGGGGGTGATGGCGGCGCTGGGCGGGGCGCAGACCCATCCGCCGGTTCCGGTCACACCGTCGCCCGGCTCGGACCTCGGGCCGACGTGGCGGCTGCGCCGCGGGGTGCGGCTCTCCTACGACCAAGTGCGCAGGCAGCCGATCCTGCTCCACCCCGAGGGCGTGGTGCTGCTGAACGAGACGGCAGCCGCCGTGCTCGCACTCTGCGACGGCCGGCGCAGCGCGGCCGGCATCACCGAGGAACTGCGCGGCGCCTACCAGGAGGTGGTGGCCGAGCACGTGCTGATCCTGCTCCAGGCGCTGGCCGAGCTGGGGCTGGTCGAGCGTCGGTTGGCGCTGATCGGCGGGGGCGGATGAGTGCGGACCCCCGCCCGCTCGGGCTGCTCGCCGAACTCACCTACCGCTGCCCGCTGGCCTGCGGCTACTGCGCCAACCCGCTCGCGCTGGAGGAGTACGCGGCCGAGCTGAGCCTCGCCGAGTGGACCGGGGTCTTCGCCGAGGCCCGCGCGCTCGGCGTGCTGCAGGCGCACCTGTCCGGCGGCGAGCCGCTGGCCCGGCGGGACGTGGTGGCGCTGGTCGCCGCCG
Organism: Kitasatospora sp. NPDC058965; assembly: GCF_042741245.1. NCBI lineage: Bacteria > Bacillati > Actinomycetota > Actinomycetes > Kitasatosporales > Streptomycetaceae > Kitasatospora > Kitasatospora sp. NPDC058965. The sequence continues at coordinate 6,944 of NZ_JBHYKG010000101.1, read as the reverse complement.
CCCACCAGCAGGGCCTGTACACCAGCCTGATCACCGGCGGTCAGGCGCTCACCGCCGAGCGGACCGGGGAGCTGGCCGCCGCCGGCCTCGACCACGTCCAGCTCAGCCTGCAGGACGCCGAGGAGGCGGCCGCCGACCGGATCGCCGGCCGCCCGGTGCACCGGCGCAAGCTGGCCGCCGCCGCCCTGGTGCGGCAGGCCGGTCTGGCCCTCACGGTCAACGTGGTGCTGCACCGGGCCAACATCGACCGGATCCCGCAGCTGGTCGAGCTGGCCCTCGCGCTCGACGCCGACCGGTTGGAGCTGGCCAATGCCCAGTACTACGGCTGGGCCGCGGTCAACCGCGCCGCCCTGCTGCCCACCCGGGCCCAACTGGCCGCGGCGGAGGAGGCGGTGGCGGCGGCCCGGGGCCGGTTCCCGGCCCTGGTCTACGTGCCGGCCGACTACTACGAGGAGTGGCCGAAGCCCTGCATGGCCGGCTGGGCCGCCCGCCAGTTGACCGTCGCACCGGACGGCCGGGTCCTGCCCTGTCCGGCGGCCGCCGCGTTGGCGGGTCCGGCGGCGCCCAACGTCCGGCGGGCCCCGCTGGCGGAGATCTGGTACGAGTCGGAGCTCTTCACCCGCTTCCGCGGCACCGGGTGGATGCCCGAGCCGTGCCGCAGCTGCGAGCGGCGCGAGGTGGACCACGGCGGGTGCCGATGCCAGGCCTTCGCCCTGACGGGGGAGGCGGGGGTGGCGGACCCGGTCTGCCGACTCTCCCCGCACCGGGGCCTGGTCGATGCCGTGCTGACAGATCCTCAAGTGACTGACCATCAGGCAATTGACCGGGTACCCATGGTGCCCCGCCCGGCGGGCCCGGTGCCCGTCCACGGGGCCGGGTAGGTCACCGTGCGGGTGCGCATCCTGGGAACGGCGGCCGGCGGCGGGCTGCCGCAGTGGAACTGCGGGTGCCCACCGTGCGAGCGGGCCCGGGCGTCGAGGTCAGGGGCGGCAGCGGACGGCTGGCGGACCCAGGAGTCGCTGGCGCTCAGCGTCTCCCCGGGCACCTGGTACCTGGTCAACGCCTCGCCCGAGCTGCGCGCCCAACTGCTCGCCGCCCCGGAGCTGGCACCGCCGCCCGGCACCCGGGACACCCCGGTCCGCGGCGTCCTCCTGACGGACGGCGAACTCGACCACACCGTCGGCCTGTTCGCCCTGCGCGAGGGGGCGGAGCTGGAGCTGCACGCGCCCGCCGCGGTGCTGGCCGCGCTCGGTGAGCAGTTTCCGCTGCGCGCCCTGCTGGCCCCGTACGGTGCGGTCCGCTGGCACCCGCTCGCCAGCGAGCGGTTCCTGCTGGACGGCGGCCGGCTGGCCGTCACGGTCCTGCCGATCGGCGACAAACGGCCGCGCTACGCCCGGGAGTCCACCGCCCCCGGTCCCTGGGTGGTGGCGTACCGCTTCGAGGAGGTCGCCACCGGCGCGGCCCTGGTCTACGCCCCGTCCCTGGCGCACTGGCCGCCCGGCTTCGACCGCTGGCTGGCGGGCGCCGGCTGCGTCCTGCTGGACGGCACCTGCTGGACGGACGACGAGCTGGTCCTGGCCACCGGCGGCACCGGCGCCACCGCCACCGCGATGGGCCACCTCCCGATCAGCGGCCCGGGCGGCAGCCTCGCCCGGTTCCGCGACTGCCCGGCCGAGCACCGGCTCTACACCCACCTGAACAACACCAACCCGCTCACCGACCCGGCCTCGGCCGCCGCGGCCGAACTGCGCCTGTCGGGCGTGTCGGTGGCCCGGGACGGCCAGGTGATCGAGCTCTGACTGCCGGGCTCGTCCGCCCGGGCCGGGAGGCGCGCCGCCACCCTGGATGCGGCCCCATGCGCACCTCGGTCAGCGCGCGACTGACTGACCACATCAAGCGCAGCCTGGCCACCCTGTCCTCGGTCGCCGTCGACCGCCTCGCAGCCCTCGTCCGCAACCGGCTCGAACGGCTCCAGTACCGCCCCGACATGCTCGACGGCTTCCTCACCGGGACCGGCGACTGTGCGGTCGGTGACCGGCCCTGGCCGGTAGCAGCCGGCGAGGTCGGTCCGCCGCGGGACTCTTGATGCCGTCGCGCGTGCACGGGCCGGCCCGTGGTGTCGGGGGGAGTTGATCTACTGTCTGCCGACGGACGGAGTGCGGGGAGAAGCCATGGGTGTGCTGACGGACTACTTCCGTGCGGCTGATGCGGCATCGGTCGTGCGGGCCCTCGTCCGGGAGGAGGGAGACTCCCCGATCGCTCACGGGCGCTCCGGGTTCGACGGGGTCGAGGCCAAGGGCGTGGATCCGTGCGTCGTCCTGGGGAAGCTGATCGCTGCCATCCGCGCAGTGCCGTGGCGAGTGGACCTGGTCGGGGAGACGACCGTGTGGCCGACCTCCCCGATGCCCGGCCCGGACGACCCCGACGCCGAGGAGAGCCCTTGGGCGACGGGGCCCTGGGTGGTCGAGCTGCACGCTCCGGTGCGGGACACCCTGGCGGCGGTGCACGACGCCGAAGTACCGGGCATCGTCGCGAGCTGGGCGCAGGCGGAGGAACTGCACGGAGCGGCCGCCGCGGACATGCAACCGGTGGCCGAGGGAATCATCGGGCTCGCCCGGCGGGCGCGCGCGGCCGGGGAGCAGCTCTACTGCTGGATGTGCCTGTGAGGCACGGTTGCGGCGCGCATCCTCGGCCGTGATCACGCGGCGGCTCCGGCGCCGTTGTTGCTGCAGATCGTCGCGCCGCGAGGCTGCCCGCAGGCGAGACAGCTCGCCGGGGGTCTTGCCATGGCGACGCGGGCCGAGTCGGCTGGACAACGGTGCGTGAGCGGCCGGACGACCCCTGGGCATCATGGGCACTCGACCGGTCCGGCATCGAGGCCGGCGATGCGGTTCCCTGCGAAGCGGCGACGGTTCGGACCGACGCGGGCGCGCCGATCCGGTGGAGCACTGCAGCGGGCCGGGACGGGGTGCGAAGAAGTACCCGAAAAACGGGCTAAGATCTACGACAACACCCAGATGCGCGGGTGGCGGAATAGGCAGACGCGCTGGATTCAGGTTCCAGTGCCCGCAAGGGCGTGGGGGTTCAACTCCCCCCTCGCGCACCACTGAGGCTGGTCGGTCCGAAAGGACCGACCAGCCTCGACGTTTTCCGCGGCGACGGACGGCAGCCCGGCGGACGTGACCGACAACGCACCGGGCGAACGGCCGGACCCCGACGGGCGCAGGCGTCGTTCCGGTCCTCCTCCGCGGCCGGCGGGGCCGTCAGCGCCCACCGGGATCATGGGGACATGAGGCCACTGATCGATCGCGCTGCAATGGAAGAGGCCTTTCCCGAGGGTGTCCTCCGCACGCCGGGCCACGTGACCGCCGGCATCGCCCACGCCCCGACCCGCGCGTTCCTGCGCGACGTCGGGCTGCCGGATCGCGAGCGGTGTGGATCAGGCTTGACCCCGGCTCGCCGACGGGTCGGCCAGGAGCCGCTCCAGCCAGCGGTGGCGGGCCGCGACGGCGTCCTGGCTGATCCGGGCCTCGGGGCACTCCCGGTCGAAGGCGTGGATCCCACCGGCCCAGACGTGCAGCTCGGCCCGGCCGCCGGCCTGCCAGATGCGGTCGGCGTAGGCGAGAATCTCGTCGCGCAGGCACTCGGCGGAGCCGACGTCGAGGAAGGCCGACGGCAGACCGCTCAGCTCGGTGGCGCGGGCGGGCGCGGCGTACGCGGGCACGTCCGGCCCGCCGCAGGCGTCGCCGAGGAGGGCGTTCCAGCCGAAGCCGTTGAAGCTGCGGTCCCAGAACTCGACCGCGTCCATCTGCAGCGCGGACGCGCTGTCGTTGCGGTCGTCGAGCATGGGGCTCATCAGCAGTTGGCCGAGCAGACGTGGGCCGCCCTTGTCGCGCAGGCTCAGCGCGAGCGCTGCCCCGAGGCCGCCGCCGGCGCTGTAGCCGGTGACGACGACGCGCTCAGGGTCGACGCCCAGCTCGTCCGCGTGGTCGACGACCCACTGCAGGCCGGCGCGGGCGTCGTCGATCTGCGCGGGGTAGGGGTTCTCAGGCGCGAGCCGGTAGCCGACGGAGACCAGCGTGGCCCCAAAGCGCTCGGCGGTCTCCAGCAGTTGGTCGAGCCCGTTGCGGTGGTCGTTGCAGAAGAAGCCGCCGCCGTGCAGGTGGTACAGCACCGGTCGGGAGGCGGGCGCGCCGACGGGGGTGCAGACCAGCAGTGGTATCTCCGGCGCACCGTCCAGACCCGGCACCGAGGGCTCGGAGACGGTGAACCTGCCGCCTCGGCCGAGGTCGCCGAGAGCTGCGACCGCGGCCTCGACCGACGCGCGAATCTCCGCCAGCTTCGTCACGCTCATCGGCGCCAGGTCCGGCTCCTCCGCCAGATAGGCGTCGTAGTCCGCCTGGAGTTCGGCATCCAGCGGAACGGGCACGGCAGGCAGCCCCGGTTCGAGATTCACGCGGGCACGCTAGCCTCCCGGCTGCCCGCCGGCCAGCGAATTTCGGACCGCTCCCCTCGGATGTCCCACGCGGGCAGCACATCGAACTCCCACCGGCTCGGGGTGTCCAACCCGCCGGCCGGTGCCGTCCGAGCCGCCACCGCTACCGCGGCGACCGTCGCCGGGCGGCCGGTGTTGCCGCGCTTCAGCAGCACCCGGCGCAGCGGCTCCAGGGCCTCGTTCAGTTCCGTCGCGCGAGCGTAGCCGCCTGTCCGACCGGGCGGTGCGAGTGTCGTGGCGTTTGGCGCGGGTGGTGACGCGGGCACCTGTGCGAGTGGCAGCATCGCCTCGTGATCAATCGCGATGAAGCAGGCGAAACTGCGGTTCAGGGAGGCGAGGTGGTCAAGGCGCTGCTGGCGGCGCTGGCGACCCTGGAGGATCTCGTTACGGTGGGGCACGACGCGCATGTGGCGCTGAGCACGCTGGAAGAGATCGCCCACGAGCTGGGCGGGATGGATGCGGGCGAGCGGCAGCGGTTCATTGCGGGGCTGGGGCGCGTCGCTGCGGAAGAGCCGGGTCGGGCCGCCTGGATCCGGGGGATTCCGGACGCACTGGGCCTTGGCCATTGAGGCCCGGGGGCACGCAACCTGCCGGCCGGGGCGGCCGACCGGCGGCAGCCCGACCGGTCATCGACGTCGGGCCTCCGTAGGGAACTCCCGGACGCCGGAGGGATCAGCAGAACCAGCAGGAGGAGGTTGCCCCCCTGGGGACGCGGCGCCGGCTAGCGCGGGGTGCTGTCGTCGGCCGTGAACGGGCTGCCGTGGCCCGGGACGATCAGGTCCGCGGCGGCCAGGACCCGCACGCGGGAGGCCCGCAGTTGGGCGCGGTCCGGGGCGACGGGGTCGTCGGCGGGGCCGTTCGCGTGCCACCAGAGGTCGCCGGCGAACGCGACCACGCCGGAGTCGGTGCCCGCCAGCAGGGTGATGTCCTCGGGGCTGTGGCCGGGGGAGCGGATCAGGCGCAGGGAGGGAGTGAGTTCGTGGCCTTCGGCGTCTCGGTTGGTCCACTGGTCGCCCCGGTACTCGACCTTGTGGTCGTGCACCCGGGCCCGGGGGAAGAGGCCGACGTTCATGGTGTTGTCCGGGTGGTGGTGGCTGAGCACCACGTCGGTGATGTCCTCGGGGGCCAGGCCCAGCTCGGCGAGCGGGCCGAGGATGTGGTCGGGGCCGGCGACCATGCCCGGATCGAAGATCACGTGCCGTCCCGCGTCGGAGACGTAGGAGACGGTCGCGGCGACGCCGGGGCCGGTGGCGCCCACGTAACCGGTGGTCAGGACCTTGTACACGGCGCTGCGGCCGAGCGGTGCGTCTGTCATGGGCTCCATCGTCGTGGTGTCGACGGTGGCGGACGAGTGGCACTGATGCCGATGATCGCAGGATTCGTGCCAGCTGTGCCAGACTGCGACCGTGCCGCCCTTCAAGACCGTCGCCGCCTACGCCCCGCCCGGGGTCGGCCTGCTCGCCGCCGGTATCGTCGCCGAGGTGTTCGGTCCGCACGGTACCGAGCTGCCCGGATTCGACTTCGCCTTGTGCACGGACCGGCCAGGACCGGTGCCCACCGACTGCGGTGTGCCGCTCGCTGTCGCGCACGGGCTGGACCGGCTCGCCGACGCCGATCTGGTGATCGTCCTGCCCGGGGTCGGATTCCGCACCCCGCCCGCTCCCGCCGTGCTCGACGTGTTGCGGGCGGCGCACGGGCGCGGCGCCGTGGTGGCGGCCCACTGTGTCGGCACGTTCGCGCTCGCCGCCGCCGGACTGCTGGCCGGCCGCCGGGCGACCACCCACTGGCGGTTCGCCGAACTGCTCGCCGCCCGCTACCCGGAGGTCGTCGTCGAGGCCGACGCGCTCTACGTGGACGAAGGGAGCGTCGTCACGGGAGCCGGAGCCGCAGCGGGCTTCGACCTGTGCCTGCACCTGCTGCGGCGCGAGCACGGCGCCGCGCTCGCCAACGCCGTCGCCCGGGACGTGGTGCTGCCCTCCCACCGCGACGGCGGGCAGGCCCAGTACCTCGCCGCGCCGGTGCCCGAGAACGGCCAGGACGAGCGACTCGCCGAGGTCCTCGCCTGGGCCCGCGCGCACCTCCACGAGCCACTGCCGGTCACCGAGCTGGCCCGCCGGGCCGTGATGAGCCGCCGCTCGTTCGCCCGCCGCTTCACCGCCGCGACCGGCACCACCCCGCACGCCTGGCTGCGCAGCCTGCGCCTCGGCCGGGCCGAGGAGCTCCTGGAGACCACGGACCTCCCGGTCGAGGAGATCGCCCGTCAGGTCGGTTACGGCAGTGCGGCCGTGCTGCGTGAGCAGTTCGTGCGGCGCCGGGGGGTGCCGCCGCGCTCCTACCGGCGCGCCTTCACCAGCACGCCGTAGCGGGACTGGCCGCGGACCTGGCTGCGGCCAGGGCCGCGCCGGGCGGTGGCCGGGCCGTGCCCGGTCGCCCGGCCCGCCGGCGGCCG
>NZ_JBHYKG010000100.1:0-26838 GCF_042741245.1 Kitasatospora sp. NPDC058965 | reverse complement strand
TTGGCAGTTGATTTTTAGTGTCTGGGGCTGGTTTTTTTTTTCTTGACAAGGGTGTGCTGGGGGGCTCCGGGCGGGTGGGGGGGCCGGGCCCGGCCCCGGCCCGCGCCCCACCGGGGACAGGCTCAGACGATCTCCCAGCCGCCCGCCGACCGCGCCTGCCGGTACCAGTGCGCGAGGGTGTGCCGGACCCCGAGGGCGTCGGGGTGGTCGGGACCGAAGAACCGGCCGTAGTCGTCGAGGAGTTCGACGAGTGCGGTGGCGGCCCCGGCCGGATCCCCGGCCGCGCCCTGCCAGTGGGCGAGGTTGTGGCGGGTGGCCAGGGTGTCGGGATGGCTGGGTCCGAGGATGTGCATCCGGTCGTCGAGCAGCTCGGCGAACGCCCCCGCGGCCGCGGCCGGTTCGCCCGCCATGCCCAGCAGGAAGGCGAGGTTGCTGCGGAGGGACAGGGTGTCGGGGTGCTCGGGGCCCAGCAGCCGCAGGTAGTCGACGAGCAGGTCGGCGTGGGCAGTGACCGCACCGGCCGCGTCGCCCGCCTGGCCGCACCAGCGGGCGAGGCCCGCGCGCGCGGTGAGGGTGTCGGGGTGGTCGGGGCCGAGGATCCGCAGGCAGTCGTCGCGGAGCTCGGCGAACGCGGCCGCGGCCGCGGACGGGTCCCCGGCCTCGCCGTGCCAGCGGGCGGCGTTGCCGCGGGCGATCAGGGTGCGGGGGTGATCGGGCCCCAGCACCCGCAGGCAGTCGTCGAGCACGGACGCGAGCGCGGTGGCCGCCCCGACCGGGTCACCCGCCTCGCCCAGCGAGACGCCGAGGTCGTGGCGGGTGACCAGGGTGACGGGGTGGTCGGGGCCGAGCACCCGCACGCAGTCGTCGAGCAGGGCGGCGTAGGCCGCGGTGGCGCCCGCCACGTCTCCGGACGCGCCCCGGCAGTCGGCGAGGTTGCCCCGGGTGACGAAGGTGTCCGGATGGTCGGTGCCCAGCACCCGGACCTGGTCCCGGAGGAGCTCGGCGAACGCGGCCGCCGCACCCGCCGCGTCCCCCAGCTCGCCGCGACCGCGGGCGAGGTTGTTGCGGGCCTTGAAGGTGTCCGGGTGGTCGGGGCCCAGGACCCGCAGGCAGTCGGCCAGCAGCTCGGCGAACGCGGTCGCCGCTCCGGCCGGGTCCCCGGCCGTGCCGCGGGCGTGGGCGAGGTTGTTGCGGGTGGCCAGGGTGTCGGGGTGGTCGGGTCCGAGGAGCCGGATCCGGTCGTCGAGGAGTTCGGCGAACTCCGCCACCGCCCCGGCCACGTCGCCCGCCAGGCCCCGGCAGGAGGCCAGGTTGTGGCGGGCGGTCAGGACTTGCGGGTGGTCGGGTCCCAGCACCCGTTCGAGGTCGGCGAGGAGTTCGGCGTAGGCACGCACGGCCCCGGCCGGATCGCCCGCCTCGCCCCGCCAGCGGGCGAGGTTGTGGCGGGCGGTCAGGACGTCGGGGTGGTCGGGGCCGAGCGTTCGGCGGTGGTCGGCCAGCAGTTCGGTGAACGCGGCGACCGCACCGGCCGCGTCCCCCGCCAGGCCCCGGCGGAAGGCGAGGTTGTGCCGGGTGGTCAGCGTGCCGGGGTGGGCGGAGCCCGCGACCCGCTGGAACTGGCCGAGGAGGTCGGCGTAGGCGCTGACGGCCCCGGCCGGATCGCCGGCGTCGCCCCGCCAGTAGGCGAGGAAGTGGCGGGCGGTGAGGACCGCGGGGTGGTCCGGGCCCAGGCGGCGTGCCGCGGTGGCGGCGAGGCGGTCGAAGTGGTCGCGGGCCGCGGCGGCCTGGCCGCTCCCGCCCAGGCTGTCGCCGGTCCGGAACAGCACCAGGTGCGGGAAGGGGTGGTGCAGGGCCTCCTCGGCGCGGTCGGTCAGGGCGGTGGTGTTGTCGCGCAGGGCCCGGGTCAGGGCGGTGTCGCGCTCGATCTCGGGCCAGGCGGCCGCCAGCGCGTCGGCGGCGGTGCGGGCGAGTTCGTCGCACCGGTCGGGGGCGAGGGCGTCGCGGACGGCGTGCTGCAGGAGTTGGTGGACGCGCACCGCCCGCTGCGGGGTGGCCGGGGTGTGGTCGATCAGGCTGAGCCGGTGCAGCGCCCGCAGCGCGAGCACCGCCTGGGCGGCGTCGATCCCTGCGGGGGTGGGGCCGGCGCCGTCCGCCGTGGGTGCGCCGCCGGGAAGGTCCGGGACGCCCGAACGGTCCGTGCCGCGCTGCTCGGTGAGGTGGGCGAGGGCCGGCGCGCCGGTGAGGACGGCCTCGGGAATGCCGTTGGGGTCCAGGAAGGCGGCGAGCTGGAGCATCGGGCGGGCCAGTCCCGCGGGGCGCAGGGTGTCGGCGCGGTCGATCGACAGTGCCCAGGCCGCCGCCACGGTGTGGGTCTGGCCGTCGGGCAGCGCGTCGGGTGCGGCGTCGGCCAGTGCGTGCGCCCGGTCGGCGAGCAGCGCCCGGTAGGCGGTGCAGTCGAGACCGGTGTCGACCAGGTAGGCGGCGGCCTGGGACAGGGCCAGTGGCAGGTGGCCGAGGTCGGCGGCGAGCGCGGCGGCCTGCTCGGCCGACTCCGTCCGCCCGTGGCCCGCGAGCACGGCGGTGAGGTACCCGAGGGCCTCGGCGGGGGTGAACAGACCGACCTCGATCAGCCGGCGTCCGTTGCCGGACAGCGCGGCGTCCTTGCGGCGGGTGGTGGCGAGGGTCCGGCCGTGCGGGCCGGCCGGCGGCCACCAGCCGGCCAGGTCGGCCGGGTCGGCGACGTCGTCCAGCACCACCAGCCACCGGCACGCGCGCTGCTGCGGCTTGGGTTCGAGCCAGGCGAGAAAGGCGCCGGCCGCCTGCTCGGGGTCGCCCGGGTCGGCGGCGAGGAGTTCGACCGCGGCCTGCGCGTACCCGGACATCACCGCCGCCCTGCTGGTGGCGGTGATCCACACCAGCACGTCCAGTTCGCCGCCGCGCCAGGCGGCACGGGCGTAGTCGGCGGCCAACTGGGTCTTGCCGACGCCGCCGAGCCCGGCGAGCACGCCGCCCGCCGACCGCGCACCGTCCGGCTCGACCACGGCGGTCCCGCCACCGGTGAGGGCCTCGCGCAGGCGGGCGGCTTCGGCACGGTCCTGGAAGCAGTGCGCCCGCGAGGGGATCACCCCGACCTGGTGCGGCCACCCGGCGGGGGAGCGCGGGGCGGCGTACTGGTGGAGGTGGCCGATGCTCCCGGCCGCGACGCTGCCGCCGGTGGCGATGGTGACGGTGCCGGCCACCGCGGGCAGGCCCGCGCCGCCCGGGGCCGGGTGACGGGGCGTCGGGTGGCTCGCCGTCGGCGGTCCGTCCTCCGCCGGTGTCCGCGGCCCCGGCGGCAACTCCGTGGGCCGCGACGGAAGGACAGCCGAGCCGGGTGAAGCGGTGCCCGGACCGGTCAGCGGTCGGCCGGCCCGGGCACCTGAGGGTTTCCCAGCGTCAGGCCTCCCTCGACGTGCACGATCGTGGCGGCCAGCGATCCGTCCCGGGCCTCGTTGGTGACGTCGCCGCCCACCGTGATCCGGTAGGCGCCGAGGGCCTGCGGTGCGGCGGCCCGCTTCGCCTCCTCCAGAAGGCGGACCGCCTCCCGCAGGCGGTCGGCGAACCCGGGGTCCTGCGCCACGGCCTCGCCCAGGGCGGCGGTCACGTTGCCCGCGGTCAACGCGCTCGGTTCCGGCTGCCCCGCCGCGGCCTCCAGCTCCAGCCGGCCGACCTCACCGCCGGTGCCGAGCCGGGTGACGACCAGGTCGTGGACGCGGTCCATCGTCGCGTCCAGCGCAGCATCGACCTCCGCGTCCGCCCGTCCGCCGACCCGCCGCGCCTTGCGCACACCCCAGGCGAACACACACGCCACCGCGGCCTCGACCACGATCGTCACTCCGACCCCCCGGTTCATCAGCTCGTACCGCCCCGCCACGCCCCCCGCGACAGAGATCCGGCTTCCGACCCTACCGCCGCCGGTCCCGCCGGGTGCGGGAACGGCCCGAGCCGGTCCGACGACCCGGACGCCGTTGCAGCCGCGGACGGAGGCCGGGGCGGATACAGGGACGGGGACGACCTTGGCGGCGACAGCGGGGCGGCACTGCCGCCGAGCTGCCCGGGCCTTGCCGGGGCAGCCGACGGTCGTCCGGACGCGGCCCCGGTGGTCGGCTCGGATAAGCTCGATCGTCAGCGTAAAGAGGAGGATCGGTGCGACGAGCGAGCGGCGACGGGAGCTTTCTGCGCAGGCTCAACGAAGTCGCGATGCTGCGCGCCCTGCGGGAGGCCGGGCAGCCCTCGACGGTGGCGGAGTTGGGGCGTACGGCGCAGATCTCCCGGGCCACGGCGGAGGGGATCCTGGAGGCGCTGGTCCGCGACGGGTGGGCGGTGGAGGTGGACGCCCGGGGGCCGGAGGGCCAGCGGGGGCGACCGGCCCGGCGGTTCGGGTTCCGGGCGGCGGCCGGTCACGTGGCGGGCGTGAGCATCGGCGGCTCCGGGCTGGTGGGGATGGTGGCGGACCTGAACGGGACCATCGTGGCCCGGGTGAGCGAGAGTCTGCCGCGCGAAGCGGCCGCCGAGGAACGGCTGGCGGCGGTCGTGGGACTGGTGCAGCGGGCTGCCGAGGAGGCGGGCCTGACCACCGGCGAGCTGGCGGCGGTCGGCGTCGGCACCACCGGAGTGATCGACGGCGAGGGCCGGGTGGTCAAGAGCGTGGCGCTGGCCGGGTGGACCGGTGTGCCGCTGGAGGCCGAGCTGGCCGCGCGGCTCCCCGTGCCGGTGCTGGTCGAGAACGACATGCGCCTCGCGGTACTGGCCGAGCACTGGCGCGGCGCCGCGCGCGGTCGCCAGGACGTGCTCTACCTGCACACGGGCAGTCGGATCGGCCTGGGGCTGCTCTTCGGCGGGGTGCCGTACCGGGGTTCGCACGCTGCCGCGGGGGAGCTGGGCGGGCACCCGAACAGCCGGTGGCGTGCCTTCCACCACGTGATGGACTACGCGATGTCGGCGGACCCGGGTGAGCTCCGGGCGCCCGCGCAGGCGGCGCTGTTCGCGTTGGAACGGGCCCGGGCCGGGGACGCCGAGGCGCTGGCGGCAGTGGCGGCCTTCGCCAACGGGTTGGCCGAGGGGCTGGTCACCCTGGTCACCCCGCTGGATCCGGAGCTGGTCGTGATCGGCGGCAGCCTGGCCCGGGCGGGCGACCTGCTGGTGGAGCCGATCCGGCAGTACCTGGGCGGGGTGAGCCTCTACCCGCCGCAGGTGCTGGTCTCGGAGCTGGGCCCGGACGCGGTCTGTCTCGGCGCCGTGCGGCACACGCTGAACCACGCCGAGAAGGTGCTCCTCGCCCCCTAGCCGCTTCGCTGCGGCAACATACGCCAGTCGTCGTCGTAATTGAGCCCATGTCAGGTCACGGTGCGGTCTCGCCGTGACCTCTTTTGCGTCTCCGATGCATGCAGCTGCTTAATTAACGCTAGTTCCAAGCGTAAATGCGCGCTATGGTCCTGCCACCCAAGCTTCCCCACGGCGATTGGACCGAAGATGCACAGAAAGGTGTCGGCGCTGCTCTGCGCCGCAGCCCTCGCCACCGGCGCGACCGCCTGCTCCTCGGGCGCGACCTCGGCGGCGGACGGAGGTGGTTCGGGCCCCGTGACGATCAGCTACGGGATCTGGGACGCCAACCAGCAGCCGGCGATGCAGAAGATCGTGGACGCGTTCCAGAGCAGCCACCCGAACATCAAGGTCAGCATCCAGCTGACCCCGAACGCCGACTACTGGACCAAGCTGCAGACCGCCGCCGCCTCGGGCACCGCACCCGACGTGTTCTGGATGAGCAGCACCCGGATCGGCCTCTACGCGGGCCAGGGCCAGCTGCAGTCGCTCAACGACAAGCCGGGCTTCGACAACAGCACGTTCTCCCAGGCGCTGAACGCCATCTACACGATGGGCGGCAAGCAGTACGGCATGCCGAAGGACTTCGACACCATCGGCCTCTGGTACAACAAGAAGCTCTTCGACGCGGCCGGCGTGAAGTACCCCGACGCGGGCTGGACCTGGCAGAACGTCATCGACGCGTCCCAGAAGCTGACCGACCGGGGCAAGGGCGTGTGGGGGATCGCCTCCCCGTCGTGGACCCAGGAGAACCTCTACAACGCCGTCTACCAGGCCGGCGGCAGCGTGATCTCGCCGGACCGGAAGAAGAGCGGCCTCGACGACCCGAAGAGCATCGCCGGTCTGCAGTACGCCCTGGACTTCGTGACCAAGTACCACACCTCGCCCAGCGCCCAGCAGATGACCGACACCGACCCGTCCCAGCTGTTCGCCTCCGGCAAGGTGGCGATGTTCGCCGACGGCGACTGGGACACCCTCACCTACAAGAACGCGCCCGGACTGCAGGCCGACGTGGCGCCGCTGCCCGCCGGGCCGGCCGGGCAGGCCACGGTGATCAACGGCCTGGGCAACGTGATCTACGCCAAGTCCAAGCACTCGGCGGCGGCCTGGGAGTTCGTCAAGTTCCTCGGCGGGCGGCAGGCCAACGAGATCCAGGCCGAGACCGGCACGGTGATCCCGGCCTACCAGGGCCTCTCGGACACCTGGGTCAAGGCGGTGCCCCAGTTCAACCTGAAGATTTTCATCGACGAGTTGCAGAAAGCCGTGCCGTACCCGGTCTCCGGGAACACCTCGGCCTGGAGCAAGGACACCCAGGCGATCCTGGACCAGGTCTGGGCCGGCAAGCAGGACCTGGCCACCGGCGCCAAGCAGGCGGCGGCGACCATGAACGCCGCCCTGGCCAAGGAGTAGCAGTGGCGCTGCTCACCGACACGACGACCCCCGCCGCCGGTCCGGCCGCGGGGGCCCGCGCCCGGAACCGCGGTCCGCGCGGGGGCGAGAACGGTCACCCCGCAGAGTGGCTCTGGGGCTACCTGATGATCCTGCCGCTGATCGCCGGGCTCGGGGTCTTCTACCTCTGGCCGATCGCCCAGTCCGTCTACTACAGCTTCACCACGTGGGGCGCCTTCGGCGGCCAGCAGTGGGTCGGCGCCGCGAACTACCGGGCCTTCCTCGCCGACCCGCAGCTGCCCCGAGCAGCGTGGAACACGGTGCGCTACGCGCTGCTGACGATGCTCGCCATCCCCTGCTCGATCGTGCTGGCGGCGCTGCTCAACCAGGTCCGCGAGCGCCACGTCGGGCTCTACCGCACGCTCTACTTCATCCCCGTGGTCTCGATGCCGGCCGCGGTGGCCATGGTCTGGCGCTGGCTCTACAACGGCGACTACGGCCTGATCAACTACCTGCTCTCGGTGGTCGGCGTGCACGGTCCGCACTGGGTCTCGGACGCGCGCTTCACCGGCTACGCGATGGCGGTGGTGGGGATCTGGGCCAGCCTCGGCTACAACATGATCATCTTCTCGGCCGGCCTCAAGGGCATCCCGCAGCACTACTACGAAGCGGCCGCACTCGACGGCGCCGGGCGGATCCGGCAGTTCTTCTCCATCACGCTGCCACTGCTCAGCCCGAGCATCTTCTTCGTCTCGGTGCTGTCGGTGATCGGCGGCCTGCAGATGTTCGACACCGTGCTGATGATGCTCGGCAAGGCCAATCCGGCGCTGGCCGGCAGCAAGACCATCGCGTACCTCTTCTACGAGGACGCCTTCCTCGACAACCAGCAGGGCATGGCCTCGGCGATCGCAGTGGTACTGATGGTGGTGCTGCTCGCGCTGACGGCCGTTCAGTTCCGGCTGCAGAAGAAGTGGGTGCACTATGAGTGAGACCGACACCCGTGGGCAGCAGCGGGCGCCGGGCCGGAGGCGGGCGCCGGGACGGAGCGGGGCGCGCGGGCAGCAGCTCTGGCCCGTGCACGTGGTGCTGGCGATCGGCGCGGCCGCGATGGTGGCCCCGTTCTTCTGGCAACTGCTCACCTCGCTGCAGACCTTCGGCGAGGCGACCAGCGTGCCGCCCACCTTCCGGCCGGGGTGGCACTGGGAGAACTACTCGGCGGTCTTCCGCAGCACCCCGTTCCTGGCGCAGTTCGGCAACACGGTGGTGATCACCGTCGTCCGGGTGCTCGCCCAACTGCTCTTCTGCTCGATGGCCGGCTACGCCTTCGCCCGGCTGCGCTTCCCGGGCCGCAACGCGCTCTTCCTGGTCGTGCTCTCGGTGCTGATGGTCCCCAGCCAGCTCTACCTGCTGCCGCAGTACCAGATGGTGATGCACCTGGGTCTGCTCAACACCCTCGGCGGAATCGTGCTGCCCGGTCTGTTCAGTGCCTTCGGCACCTTCATGCTCCGTCAGTTCTTCCTGTCGCTCCCCCGGGACGTGGAGGAGGCCGCCCGGCTGGACGGCGCCGGACCCGTGCGGGTCTTCTGGTCGGTGATGCTGCCGCTGGCCAAGCCCGGGCTGATCTCCCTCGGCGTGCTGACCGTGCTCTGGTCCTGGAACGACCTGCTCTGGCCACTGGTGGTGACCGACGACGCCGCGCGCATGCCGCTCTCGGTGGGCCTGGCCGCCCTGCAGGGCGAGCACGTCACCGACTACCCCGTGCTGATGGCCGGCTCGCTGCTGGCCAGTCTGCCGATGATCGTGATGTTCCTGGTCGCCCAGCGCCGGATCACCGAGGGCATCGCCTTCACCGGCTCCAAGTGACACCCGCTCATACTGGAAGGATCCTCGTGGAAGACCTGCGCCTCGGCGTGATCGGCCTGGGCCTGCGGCTCTCGCTGCCGCTCGCCGCCCACCGGCCCGGCCACGGCACCGTGGTGGCCGCCGTCTGCGACACCGACCCGGCCGCGCTGGCGCGCGGCACGGCGCGGCTGGGCGTGGACGACGGCACCGACGACTACCACCGGCTGCTGGCCCGCAAGGACATCGACGCCGTACTGGTCGTCACGCCGGACGACACCCACGAGCGGATCGCCGTGGACTGCCTGCGGGCCGGCAAGCCGGTCTTCCTCGAGAAGCCGATGCACATCACGGTCGAGGGCTGCGACGCCATCCTGCGCACCGCGTACGAGACCGGCACCCGGCTCTACGTCGGCCACAACATGCGCCACATGGGCGTGGTGCGCACCATGCGGGCGGCGATCGCACGCGGCGACATCGGCGAACCGAAGACCGTCTGGGTGCGCCACTTCGTCTCCTACGGCGGCGACTACTACTTCAAGGACTGGCACGCCGAGCGGGAGCGCACCACCGGTCTGCTGCTGCAGAAGGCGGCGCACGACCTCGACGTCGTGCACTGGCTGGCCGGCGGCTACACCGAGCGGGTCAACGCCTTCGGTTCGCTGATGCTCTACGGCGACCTGCCGCGCCGCGCGCCCGGGACCCCGCGCCCGGAGGGCTGGCTGAAGGAGTACCAGTGGCCGCCCACCGCCAGGGGCGAGCTCAACCACCGGATCGACGTCGAGGACGTCTCGGTGATGAACATGCGCCTGGACAACGGAGTGATCGCCGCCTACCAGCAGTGCCACTTCAGCCCCGACTACGTGCGCAACTACACGGTGATCGGCACCGAGGGCCGGCTGGAGAACTTCGGCGACGAGGCCGGCGCCACGGTCAAGGTCTGGAACACCGGCCCGTCCCGCTACCGGCCGGACGCGGACATCGCCTACCAGGTCCCGGACGCGGAGGGCACCCACGGCGGCAGCGACGCCCTGATCATCCGTGAGTTCGCCCGCTTCGTGCGCGAGGGCGGGGCCACCGACACGTCGCCGGTGGCCGCCCGGATGAGCGTGGCCGCCGGCTACATGGCCACCCTCTCGCTGCGCAACGGCGGTCAGCCGTACGACGTGCCGCCGCTGGACCCCGCGCTCGTGGCGTACTTCGCGAACGGGCAGGTCCGGCGGTAGGAGCCTCGGGGCTACGCCGGCAGCCCCAGCCGCTCCCGCTCGGCGTAGTAGAGCTGCGTGTGGAGGCCTCCCGGGTCGGGCACCGCGGACCGGACCTCCAACTCCTCGCGGGACCCGACGGGAACGGCGATGTGCAGCTCCGCGAGCTCCGCGGCCACCTGTGCGAAGAGCTCGGCATCGTCGAAGGCGAGGTCGGCCAAGCAGGCCTCGGCGAAGGTGCGCCCGGGCAGCACCTCGTAGCTGAACTCGGTGTCGACCTTGACGACCGGCGGCGGCTCCTGGGCCGAGGCCTGCTGCGGGTGCCACCAGTACCCGTAGAACTCGCCGTCCTCGGCCTGGGCCACGGCCATCAGGTACTGGGCCATCTGCTCGGACGCGGCACAGACGGCCATCATGTCGGGATCGGCGCGCTCCTCCTCGCCGAGGTAACCGGTGTCCGTCAGCGGGTGGGCGGTGCCGGGCTCCAGCACAGTGATGCCGAACCGCTCGAAGGGGTGGCCGGATCCGTCCCACTGCGCCGTCGCGAGGATCCGCACGTCCGTAGGCACCGGACGGCCGCCCAGCCGCTCCCGGGAGAACTGCGCCAACTGCTCGTCGAACACGGACGAATCCTCTCGCTGCCCAGGACGACCCCAGGTCACGTCGCCTGGCCGGGGCCACAGGGTAGCGCCTGCGGCCCCGGCCGGGCTCGGCGCGAAGGCCGCGCACCTCGTTCGGCGCCGTCGTCTCACGCCTCAACCACGGTTACCCGCACGGCGCGCGCCGGCGGTACGTTTTCGGCTGGCCCGCCGCTCCCGCACCCACCCGAGGACCGCCCGTGCAGCCGATCACCGACCGTCCCGTCCGTTGGGGCATCCTCGCCACCGGTGCGATCGCGTCCGCCTTCACCGAGGACCTGGCCGCCGTACCCGGCGCGCAGGTGGTCGCGGTCGCGTCCCGCTCGGAGGCGTCCGCCCGCACCTTCGCCGCCCGGCACGGCATACCCCGCGCCTACGGCAGCCGCGAGCAGCTCGCCGCCGACCCCGAGGTCGACGTGGTGTACGTGGCGACCCCGCACACCGACCACCACTCCTCGACGGCACTGATGCTGACCGCGGGCAAGGCGGTGCTCTGCGAGAAGCCGTTCACCCTGAACGCCGGGCAGGCCGCCGAGCTGGTCACCCTCGCCCGCACGCGGGGGGTCTTCCTGATGGAGGCGATGTGGACCTTCCTCGACCCGGCGGTGCGCCGGATCACCGAGCTGGTCGCGGACGGTGCGATCGGTGAAGTCCGCACCGTCCAGGCCGAGTTCGGCTTCGTCGGCCCGGCCGACACCAACCACCGGCTGTGGGACCCGGCGGTGGGCGGCGGAGCCCTGCTCGACGTCGGCGTCTACCCGGTGGCCTTCGCCCACCTGCTGCTCGGCGCGCCGGACTCGGTGCACGCCTGGGCGCGCCTGACCGATCGCGGGGTGGACGCCAACACCGCCGTCGCCCTCGGCCACCCCGGTGGTGCCACCGCCCTGCTCGGCTGCTCACTGGACGCCCACTGCGGCCAGCGCGCCTCGATCCAGGGCACGGAGGGCCGGATCGAGATCGACCGGGACTTCTTCCGCCCCGCCGGCTTCACCCTGCACCGCGCCGCCCGCGACCCCGAGCCCTACCTCGCCCCCGCCCGGGCCGGCCACGGCTACGGTCTGGAGGCGGCCGAGGTGATCCGCTGCCTGCGCGCGGGCGAGACCGAGTCCCCGCTCGTCCCCCTGGACACCACCCTCGCCGTCATGCGCACCCTCGACACCGTCCGCAGCCGGATCGGCGTCCACTACCCGGGGGAGTGACCGGCGCCACCCGGCGGCTGTCGCCGCCGGTGCGGCGGGCGCGGGCGCGGTTCGACGCGGGTGGTCCGCTGCTCGTGTCGTCGGGCAGCGCCACCTTGACAGTCGGACCGTCAACGGCCGGCGCCAAGGATGACGGTCTCCCCGTCGTCCTCTCCTCCGCCGTCGGAGACGATGTTCGGGAAGCCTCCGCCCTGGCCGTCGCCGAGGATGATGATGTCGCCGTCGTCGGCGCGTGCAGTGCCGGTGCGCAGTGAGGCCAGGGCGGTCCGCTGACCACCACCGGTGCCGGGAGGCAGGGAGGCGGCCGCGCTCGCCCCGGTGGGCGGAGCGGTCAGCAGGACGAGAGTGGTCAGGACGCAGATGAGGAGAGGACGGTTCACGCGGGTCCAACGACCGTCGTGCCGCCTGGTCACCGCGGATGGCGGCGCTCGCGGCGGCGGGCAGGAGGCCGACCCTGCACGCGGACGCGATCAGGGCCGAAGCCGTACGCGTCGGGCGGCCCGGCCGGCAGCGGGGACGGTGAGCTGTCAGTGGGATGTGAGTGGCCCCGGCGATCATGGGACCCGGGCGTGGCCGGCCGAGACGGTGCGGGCGTGCTCGACGATCTCCAGAGCACCCGCGACTACCGGCCCAAGCGCGCCTATGCGCGCTCCAAGCTGGCCCAGATGCTCTTCGCCGTCGAACTCGACCGCCGCCTCCGCGCCGCCGGCAGCACGACGCTGAGCGTGCTCGTCCACCCCGGTGGCGCCCTCGACTCCCTCACCCCCTCGCGTCCGCCGGTCCACGTCCGGACCACCGGCGAGCGGCTGAGCCGTCTCCCGCTCGGCCTCGTCGTCCAAGGCAAGGACGCCGCCGCCTGGCCCGCCGTCCGGGCCGTCCTCGACCCGAGCGTGCGCGGCGGCCAGATGCTGAGTCCGAGGGTGTTCGGGCTGCGCGGCGCACCCCGAGTCGAACCCCTCTGGGACCACCTGACCGACACCACGACTGCGGCACGCCTCTGGGCGGCCAGTTGCGAGTTGACCGGCAACGACCCGGCC
This sequence comes from Kitasatospora sp. NPDC058965, assembly GCF_042741245.1. Lineage (NCBI taxonomy): Bacteria > Bacillati > Actinomycetota > Actinomycetes > Kitasatosporales > Streptomycetaceae > Kitasatospora > Kitasatospora sp. NPDC058965. The sequence continues at coordinate 14,170 of NZ_JBHYKG010000100.1, read as the reverse complement.
TTCACCGCACCGTCGGCGTGAGGGCTGCTGCCTGACGCCGATTCACCAGGCCGACGCGACGAACGTGCGAGCCGGTCGCCATGCCGTCGGCCACAACGGTGCAGAGTGGGGGCACGCCCCGGTGGACGTACCGGCGGAGCCCGTCGCTGGCAGGGGCGGCCGGGACGGAGACCGGCGGGATCGAGCGGGAACGACGAGAGGAGCGGTCGTGGGCCGGAACGGTGAGGACCAGGGGCGGCTGAGCGGGCGGATCTGCGTCATCGCGGGCGCGGGCGGAGCCATCGGAGGCGCCGTTGCGGCACGGTTCGCTGCCGAGGGCGGGCAGGTGGTCGGAATCGACCGGCAGCCGCTGGACGTCCACTTCCCGGTCGTCGTGGCAGACCTGCGGATCGAGGCCGAGACGCGACTGGCGTTCGAGCGCCTCCACGCGGAGTTCGGCGGGATCGACGTGCTCCACGTCAACGCCGGCCCCATGGACCGCGAGGACCACGGCCTGTTGGAGACGGGTCACGAGGTCTGGGAGCGGGTCTTCCGGGCCGTGCTCACCCCCGCGGTGCTCAGCTGCCGCTACGGGGTGCCGGTAATGAACCCCGGCGGCTCGATCGTGCTGACCGGCTCCTTCCTCGCGGGCATGGGCGCCGCGACCGCCCAGATGGCCTTCTCCGCGGCCAAGGCCGCGGTGACCCAGCTCGGGCGCGACCTGGGCACGCACCTGGCACGGCGTGGCATCCGCGTGAACACGCTGGCCCTGGGCCCGGTCGAGGCCCCGGAGAGCCGGGCGATGTTCGATCGGATGGGGGAGGAGGAGACCCGGCGGCGCCTCGCCCACATCCCGATGGGCCGCTTCGCCACCGTCGACGAGATCGCGGCCGCGGCCGCCTACTTGGCCGGCCCGGACTCGGGCTACCTGACCGCCTCCGAACTCCCCGTCCACGGCGGCATCCGCACCGCGTACACCGTCCCGGACCGCTGAGTTGCCAGGCCCTCGACTGCGCCCGGCGGTGGTGTTCCGGTAGCAGGCCCTGTAGTGGGTGCGGGCACTTGGACCACGGAGGCGCGGGGTGTTCGCGGGCCTCGAAGACCGTCGCCGGGGCGAGGACCGGTCACCGGCTGACTCGCCGTCGCGGCAGTCCCGTTGGATCGCCGGGTCGGTCGGGGTGTCAGCGCTCCGCTCTACTGTCCGGCCATGGCCTTTCCCCTGCCCGATGGTCTGCCGCCCGGACGCTTCGAGTCCCGGGGGACGGTCGACGTATGGCTGTCCGACGAACTGCCGCCAGACATTGAAGAGTTGTGGTCCCAGCTGCTGGACCGGTCGCCCGTCACCGGCCTGTTCCCGCTTCTGTGCCGGCCCGACAGCCAGGGGCAGCAGCACGATCTGGCCGGCGTGGACGCGATCACCCTGGAGCAGCGGCTGGCGGCAGAGTTCGCCGAGTACCGTCGGCAGCGGTTGCCCTTCTGGTCGGATCCGACACCGATGCAGGTACCGGAGGATGTCGAGCCGTGGGCACACGATCCGGGCCCGCCCTTCGCCAGTTGGCCCGGTCTGGCGCCGCCGTCACCGGTCATCGCCGACAGCGACACCTCGACCCAGGTGTCGGCACGCACGATCGCTCAGCTGGTCGGCACGCGCTGGTACGGGCTGGCGGCGTGCCGCCTGGCGCTCGTCCCGGCCCGGCGTGGCGCGGACATCCCGGCCGTCCTCGGCTGGCAGGCGGATGCGCCGATCGAGTTGCTGTGCGCACTGCTGCGCAGCTGGGAGGAGCGCTTCGGGACCCAGGTGGTGGCGATGTTCGGAAGCGAGCTTCATCTCGCGGTGGCCCGGCCTCCGCGAGGCCTCGGCCAGGCGGAACTGCTGGCGCTGGAGCACGTGCTGTCGACCGCCGACAATGTCGTCGACGATCCGCCGACCCCCTTCCCCGAGTACGCCGGCAGCCTCGTGGACCGGACCCACTGGTGGTTCTGGTGGGACTGACCCGTGGTCCGCACGGAGATCCGGCGGGTGCGGGTGACCGTGCAGCGGCCCGGCAGGGGTGCGGGAGGCGCGGGACCTCGGCGGCGGGATCGGGCAGTCGGGTCAGCCGAGTCCGCGCACCAGGGGGAGGTACACCTGGTCCACGATCTCGACCAGGGTGCTGTCCGGGACGGTGGTCAGCCCGTTGAGCGCGTACTCGTTGCGGAGCAGGTCGACCGCCACGGTGGCCACCCGGGGGGTCAGCGCGGCGGGACCGACTTCGCCGCGGGTGGCAGCGCGTGCCAGGACGGTCAGCCAGGGCCCGACGCTCGCGCGGCCGAGCTGATCGCGAATCGCGCGTACCCGCTCGGGGTCGTCCTCGAAGTCGGCCAGCAGTGCGCGCAGGATCTTCCCGATCCCGGATGACATCCGGTCGTTGACGCGGGTGAGCAGGGCGAGTGAGTCCGTGCGGAGGTCGCCGGTGTCGGGGGTGTCCTCGGGGGCGGCCGGAAGCATCTTCAGGTAGGCGGCGACGCACAGTGCCGCACGGCTGGGCCAGCGCCGGTAGATGACGTTCTTGCTGGTGCCGGCGCGCGTGGCCACGCCGTCCATGGTCAGGTTCTGGTACCCGACCTCGGCCAGCTCCTCGACCGCCGCGTCCAGGATGGCCTGTTCGAGGGCGGCGCCGCGTCGGCGGGTCGCCCTGGTTTCGTCCTGCCCGGTCGCGGCGGCGGTGTCGCCGCCGACTCCGGTGTCGCCTTCCACCGCCATGAGCCCTCCCGTTTGAACACCGCCAGTATCCCACAGTGAGACGGCCGGCCAGCGAAGCTTTTCAAATAAGCAACTGTCGGTATCTAATGATGGAGGAGGCGGAGGTCGCCGACCAGAGAGGTTCGTCCATGGACAGGCGTGCGCCCCTGATGGGGCTGCTGTGGGACATCGGATTGCCGGCTGCGGTCTACTACGTCAGCAGATGGGCCGGAGTCGAGGTCCGGCCGGCGCTGGTCGCCGGTGGGGCCGTCGCCCTGGCGCGGGTCGGCTTCATCGCGGTCGCGCGACGTCGACTCGACGGGCTCGGGGCGGTCGTGGCGGTGACCTTCGCGCTGGTGCTCGCCGTATCGGTGCTCACCGGAGACCCGCGGATACTGCTGGCCCGGGAACCCCTCGTATCGGGCTCGCTCGGACTCCTGCTGCTCGGCTCCTGCCTGCTGGGGCGGCCCGTCCTGTACAGCCTCGTCCGGCGCCTCAACTCCGGTCGGGGCGAACTGCTCGCCCGCTGGGACGAACTGTGGCGGACCACGCCCTCGTTCCGCCGGGTCTTCACCCTGATGAGCCTCGTCTGGGGCGTCGGCCTGGTCGTCGAGGCCGCCGTGCGCATCTCCCTCGTCTACCTGCTGCCGGTCGACACGGCGGCCGGCACGTCGACCCTCGTGCAACTGGCCACGGTCGTCCTCCTGGGCGGCTGGTCCCTGTGGTACCGGCGCCGGCGGCTGCGCACCGTCGCGAGCAGCGCGGCAGGCGCGGAGGTGGTCCGTGCGCGGTAGGGGCCTCACCTACGACACCGGCGCCCGCCCGGCCGGACGGTCCACTCGCGAGGCGTTCGCCCCGGCCGCCGTCCGCCGCGACATGCAGGTCATCGCCAACGACCTGCACTGCACCGCGGTGCGGATCACCGGTCAGGACCCCGAACGGCTGACCACAGCCGCCGAGTACGCTGCCGACATCGGGCTGGAGGTCTGGTTCTCGCCCTTCCCGAGCGAGATGACCGCCGGGCAGATGCTGCCCTACCTCGCCGACTGCGCCGACCGCGCCGAGGACCTCCGCCGCCAGGGCGCCGACATCGTCCTGGTCACCGGCGGCGAGCTGAGCATCTTCGCCCACGGCTTCCTGCCCGGTGACGACGTGTTCGCCCGCACGGCCCTGTTCGCGGCGCCGCCCGGACCGGAACTGCGCGAACTGCTGGCAACCGTGCCCGCGCGGCTCAACGCCTTCCTCGCCGAAGCCGCCGACACCGTCCGGACGTCGTTCGGCGGCAGGATCACCTACGCCTCCGTCCCCTTCGAGAACGTCGACTGGACCCCGTTCGACTACGTGGCCGTCGACGCCTACCACGCGGCCCACAACGCCCACACCTTCCGCGACCGGATCCGCGCCCTGCACCAGCACGGCAAACCCGTTGCCATCACCGAGTTCGGCTGCTGCACCTACCGCGGCGCCGCCGACCGCGGCGGACGCGGGTGGATGATCGTCGACCGCGCGCACCAACCGCCGCGCCTGGACGGCGACTACCTGCGCGACGAGCAGGAACAGGCCACATACCTGGGCGAGTTGCTGCACCTCTTCGAGCAGGAGGGCATCGACAGCGCCTTCTGGTTCACCTTCGCGGGCTACCACTTCCCCCACCACCCCGACCCCCGCCACGACCTGGACATGGCCTCCTACGGTCTCGTCAAGGTCACCGGCACGCCGGGGGACGCCCACCCCGACACGGCTTGGGAACCCAAAGCCGCCTTCCACGCCCTCGCCGCCGCGTACGACACGGCGCCGCAGCGATAGAACCCCTGAGATCGGAGCACCATGAGCAAGCGTCTGGCGACCATCGGCGCCGCCCTCGTCATCGTGGGACCGTTCAACCTCACCGGCTACGGAACGATCACCTCGGTGGCCGGCGTCGTCGTACTGCTCGGGGCAGCGGTCGCCTGGGCAGTCACCCGCCGCCGAACCTCGACATCCGGTCGACGCTGACCGCACGTCGCCCGGGGGCTCAGCCAGGAGTCGAGCCGTCCTTGCCGGGTCCGCCGAACACGGTCGGCATGCGCTGGCTGGCCGGCCTGCACCGCGATCCGTCCTGCTGCCTCGACGCCTGGCCGGCCGGCCTCCTGGCGCCCGTGCCGCTGACCCGCTTCGCCGTCCTGCGCGTCAGCGCGGGCCTCGGCCTCGAAGCGTTCGAGGAACTGAGACGCACCCAGCGCCTCGGGCCCGTGCTGCACAGCATCCACCGCGCAACCGTGGAATTCCTCGCGGCTGGCGCCGACGACACCGGCGACGCCGACAGCATCACCGGCGACGCGAACGCCGAACGCATGGCGCGGCGCTGTTCGCGACCCGGGACGCGACGCGCCGTGTACACGAGCCGCAGAACAGCAGCTACCCACTCGACTGCGACGTCCAGCGGGCCGCGGATCTCAGCCGGTCCGCGCGCAACGAACTGTAGAGCGCTCAGGCTGGTGCTCCGACCGGTATGGTTCGCCGGGTTGGAGCGGAGGACAGTCGTGTTCGTTGAGATCGTGTTCGCCGGCCTGCCGATCGACCGTGATGAGGTCGAGGAGGCGTTGGAGGCCGCCTTCGGGTCCGAGGGCGAGATCACGGGTGCCGGTGGCGGGATGGGACGGTGCCATCTCGACCTGGAGATCGGGGCGAGCCTGGACCCGGACACGGCGCTGGATCGACTCCGGGCCGTGCTGGCCGACCTCGGAGTCGAGGAGCACGCGACGCTCAACGTCAGCGATTGATCAGGCGGCCGCTGGTCTCGGGGCTGGTGACGGCGCCTCTGGCTAGCGCGGCCTGCGTGGACACCTCGCGCGTGGAGCCGGTCCTGGTCAACTGCGCCCGACACCTGTCGGCTGTCTGTGTGGCACGACATGATCGAGGGATGGCTGACGAGACCCCGGTCGAGACGGGTTCCACACAGGCGGTGCCCGGGCCGACCCCGCTGCAGCAGTTCGCCGCACCCCGACAGCGTGTCGTGGACGAGCACATGTTCCGCCTGCCTCCGGGCGCGGGTTGGTCGGCAACCTTCCGGGTGCAGGTGTTCACGGCTGCTGGACAACGCCCCGTGGTAGTGGCGACGCAGACGCCGGAGGAAGGGGCCAGCCTCACCAACGCCGTCGAGGCGTGCGTCGCCGCGGTGTGGGAGGCGTACTGCCCGGGGGAGGAGTTGCCGCCGCTGTGGGTACAGCGGCAGCTGTACGGCGAAGGCCTCGAAATCGGCGAGCTGATCGAGATCGTCACCTTCGGCAAGGCCCGCCCGTTCGAGCTCAGCGGGCCGCAGTGGTGGACGATCACTGCGGCGGAGCTCGACGGGCTGCTCGGCGGTCCGGTCGAAACGGACCGCGGGAGCGGCTACGTGCCGCCGGAGCCGGAGCCCGAACCGGAGGCGCGGTTCGAGGTGATGTCGGTGTGGCGGCTGTCGAAGCCGCATCCGTTCCGCGTTCGGGAGTGCATGCCGGATGGCACGCCGTGGTGGCGCCGGTGGCTGCGGCAGGCCGTGCCGGTGCGCGGCGCCCGTGACTGCTGCTGGTACCACGGCGGGGACTGGCACGAGGCCAGCCGGCTGGCGATCGAGATTCTCACCCAGGCGCTGCGGCAGGACATCCCGGCCGAGGACATGGTCGGCTTCGCCGACACGTACGCCCTCAAGGCCGGTACGGGGCAGTGGATTCGGGAGGCACTGGAGTCGTTGTTCAACGTCGCCACCGCGGTTCAGCCGTCCTCGGCGGGCGGCTACACGAACGGCCAGCACCGTTCCGAGGCGATGATCGCCGCAGGGGTTCGCCGAACCGTCGTGCTCCGGTACGAATGGGCCACCTGACCCGCCGTAACAAGGTCGCTTCACCCTTCGCCAAGGCCGCGTCCCGGGAGGTCATGAACCGGCCTGCCAGTTGTCACCTCCACGCAGTAGTTGTCACCAACCACCCTGGCGATGTGTCCTGTTGCTGCGTCCGTGCAGGCCGACCGTCGTCGCCGATGGACGGACCGTCGACTCCCGACCGAGCAGCCGGACTGGTTTGTGATGATTACAACTGTGACGGACCGTCAGACCGCTTTGAGATCTGACATGGGACGATCGGTCGGTGACTCGACTCGCGAACCGTGACCGCTCCCTCGAGGAACTTGAGGGCGACCGCTGGGTGGCCCCGTCGGGTGGTGAAACCCGGCTGATGGCGACCGTGCGCGAGCTTCGGCGCAAGCCGATCGGCTGCCTGACGGTCGAGGACATGCGGCTGCTGATCAGGCAGAACGTGGGCATTGCCTATGTCCTGCCCTTGGCGGTGGGGGTCCTCCGGGTTGACCCGCTGGCGGCAGGCGACATGTACGAGGGGGATCTGCTGGCCGCCTTGCTCACCAGGCATGCGGAGGTCTGGAGCGGCTCTCCCGAGCTCCGGCGGGAAGTTCGGTTGATCGTCTCGGAGTTGGCTGACGTGCCGTTCGCGCTGAAACGCGACGTGGAGGGGTTCCTGACCTTGTAGATCCGTCAGCTGCTGTCGTCTGGGAGGGGCCAGGCCGGCTGTCTATGAGGATTGCCGGACGAGAGGTCGTGGGCCGCGGCGCGTCGCAGCATGTCCTCGGGTGAGTCGGCGGACCATGACGCCGATCACGGCCCATCGAATCATCGCCTCCGAGTGGGCCGGGCTGGTCTCGTAGTCCGGGGCGAGGCGCCGGTGGGCGGTGAGAGCCCCGAGAAGGTGCGCTCTGCCGCCCACCGCTTGGGCTGGACCTGGAACCCGCGCTGGTCAGGGTCCTTCCGAACGATCTCCAGGTCGCGGCCGAGGACATGAGCGGTCCAGTCGAGCGGACTGTCCTCGTACAAGCCGAGGCGGTGGGCGTCGAGCAGGATGGACTTGAGCTTGTCGTAGGCGTTGGCCCGGGTGCCCAGGCCGACGCCGGTGCGTTCCATGGTACGGATGAACGCGTCGACGATCTTGTGGTCGAAGGTGGCCATACGCCGGCTCCGGAAGGCCGGCAGCAGGTGGTTGTCCACCAGTGAGTCGAGGTGCCGGACCGACCCGGGCGTCAGGTGGCGCTGGCTGGCCTTCCACTCGGTGACGTAGGCGCCGAACTGCATGGATCCGTACTTCTGGATCCGCTCTGCCTTCCGCTGGCTCTGCGGCGTGTTCTTCTTCGCCTGGTACAACTCGGCGAGCCGGGCCTAAGCCCTGTCCTGGGTGCGGAAGCCGGACTCCTCGACCTGGCGGACGCCGGCGTTGCGGTAGCGGATCTTGTACTCGTGCGGGCACTTGGACCACCGCGACATGGGGTGTTCGCACTCCTTGAAGGGCGTCCTCATGCCGCGGATCAGGTTCACGGTGGCCGTAGCTTGATGCAACTCCCGTGTCTGGTAATGACCTTGTGCTGACCCCGGGTGGTCGATCAAGTCCACGGCTTCGGCGGGGCCGGGCTTCGCGCAGCGGTCAAGTCTCGCCGAGGAGCACGTGGACGCGGCCGGCCTCAGTCTTCAACCCGAGTCGTAGGAACATGTCGAGCGCGTGCCTCAGGTGCACGACGCTGTCCTCCACCCCTCCGAGGTGCCGGTGGCACTGTCCGATGCCGGCGTGGGCGGCGGCTTCGACGCCGGGCATGTTGGTCTGACGGGCCAGGCGCAGGACGTCGTCGTAGAGTTGCAGGGCGCGTAGGTGGTCGCCGGTTGCGGCGACGGTCCCGGCGTAGAGGTCCAGTGCCCAGACCTCGTTTCCCCGGGCGCCGATACGGCGGAAGATCTCGAGGGCGTCCTGGAGATCCGGGAGCCCGTCTTCGGGGGCGCCGGCGAGACGCTTGAAGTACCCGAGGTTGCCCAGCGCATTGGCTTCGCCGTTGGGATCGGCGACATCGCGGAAGAGACAGAGGGCTTGCTGCTCGGCGTCGATTGCGGCGTGGTGGGCACCGGCGTGTGCGTAGGCCTGGCCCAGCCCCAGGAATGCTCTGGCTTGGCCGATTCGGTTGCCGGCTTGGCGATGCAGGTGCAGGGCTTGTTGTTGATAGCGGGTGGCGGTCGGGTAGTCGCCGGTGGTTTCGTGGATCACGCCGAGGTTGGACAGGGCGGTGGCTTGCCCTTCCGGGTCGCCGAGGCTCTCGTACCCGGCGAGGGCGGCATGAAGGTCGTGCTCGGCCGATGGGTAGTCTCCGTTGAGCCGGTACACGGTTCCTCGTTGGGTGTAGGCGTTGGCCAACCCGAGGTGCTCGTCCAGTTGCCCGTACCGCTCGATCGCGTGGTCAAGGTGCCGTTCTGCCGTGGTGCGATCGCCGGTGAACGCGCTGATCTGTGCCAGCAGGGTCAATGCGTTGGCGTATCCGAGGTGCGCGTCGACCATGTCACAGTGGCGCAGTGCGGCTTCCAAGTCGGTGGCCGCGCCGATGAAGTCTCCGGTCAGTGCCCGCAGGTAGGCCAGGTCGGTGAGCGCGCTGCCCAGGACCGCGGGTAGCCGCAGTTGTTCCGCCAGGCCGGCGGCTGCGGTGTGCACAGTGATCGCTTCGTCCCAGGGGCCGTCGACCGCCAGCAGGGCGGCCATCGCGCCCGCGAGCCGCACGGCCCGGAGCCGGTCGCGGGTGGCGGCGTGGCTGAACGCGGCCAGCAGGTTGGAGCGTTCGGTGCGCAGCCACGCCCAGGCGGAGGTTCGGTCGGTCAGCGTGGGAGCGACCTTTGGCGCGGGTCCCTCGACCCTGAGCCGTGGAGTCGAGGTCACGAGAGCCTGCGCGCACCGGGCGGTGTGCTGGTAGTAGTCCAGCAGTCGGGCCGCGGCGGGGTCTTGTTCACCAGGTGCCTGCCGCTGTGCCAGGGTGCGGGCATAGGCGCGCACAAGATCGTGCAGGCGGTAGCGGCCGGCCTGGTGTTGCAGCAGCAGGCTGTGGTCGAGCAGAGATTCCAGCAGATGCTCGGCAGTGCGTACGTCGCCCAGGTCGGCCAGATTCGCGGCAGCGTACGCGTCGATGTCGTCTCCGGGAAGGAGGCCCAGGAGGCGGAACAGGCGCTGCTCTGCGTTGGGCAGCCGGGCGTAGGAGGTGGCGAAGACCGCGGTCACGTCCCGATCGGTGTCGCGCAGTTGGACGAGGCGGTCGGTCGCGTCGCGCAGCTGGGTGACGAGGTCCGGGACGTGCAGGGCCGGGCGGTGGCGCAGTCGCGCTCCGGCGATCCGCAGCGCCAGCGGGAGCCGTCCGCACAGCTCCACCAGCTCGGCGACGGCGTCCGTCTGGTCGGCGCCGATCCGGTGCGGCCCGGCGACCTGACGCAGCAACATCGCGGCCTGATCGATGTCGAGCACGTCCAGGGTCATCGTGTGCGCATCGTCCAACCCGGTCAGCCGGGTCCGGGACGTGATCAGGACCAGGCACCCGGCCTCACCCGGCAGCAGCGGTCGAATCTGGGCGGTGTCGACGGCGTTGTCGAGCAGGATCAGCGTACGGGTGCCGGCCGTTCGGGACCGATACAAGGCGGCCCGCGCCTCGACACCAGGCGGGATCGCCTGTGCCGGCACACCCAATGACCGTAGCAGCGCCTCCAGGGCGTCGGCCGCGGACATCGGCTCCCGGCCGGCGGAGTGGGCGTGCAGATCCACGAACAGCTGGCCGTCGCCGTAGCGGTCCTTCAGTTGGTGCGCGGTGTGGATCGCCAAAGCGCTCTTGCCGATCCCGGCCATCCCGTCGACCGCGGCGATCACCAGCCAGCCGGCGGAATCCGACGCGGTGGCCGCCGCCATCAGCTCTGCCACCTCGCGCGAACGGCCCGCGAACAACCGTGTCGCAGCCGGCAACTGAAACCGCGCGTCACCGGCGTACGTGCCCGCGGAGTCGGCACTGTCGTCGCGGGGGCCGGATGCCGCGCCGACGGCTGCGGTGGCCTGATCCTGTGGCAGCTGCTCGACACCGAGTGCCCCGGAGATGCGACGCGTCGTACTCGGATGCGGTCGCCGGGTCCGGCCTCGCTCGATCTCGCTGATCGCGCGCACGCTCACCCCCGCGCGCCTCGCCAGCTCCTCGATGGACAGGCCCTTGCCCCTGCGGAGGGCGCGGAGGTCATCGCCCAAGAACTCCGGCGTCATCGTCGTCCCTCCGCTCGTAGCGCGCCCGAGGCGATCAGCCGAACAGCCGAAACTGCCTGGGATTCCGCCGGAAAGCATCATCCGGCTCATCATGGTCGGCGGCAAGGGCGTGTTCGTAGCCTGACAACGGGCGAGCCACAGGTGATCAGCTGACGAACAGGAACCGAACGGCACCAAGAATGCCGACGGGCAGCTGGGCCCTGACACGTCGACATGTCCCGCTGCGCGCGGCAGCCGACGGAACGCTCCGACATTCCCTGTGCGGTTCACACGTTTTCAGGAGGTCTTGCTGGTGAGAGCACTGCCATCAACGTCGATCCGAGGACTCCGCAGGCGTGGCCGCGGTAGGGCCTTCCTCGCGCTGGCCTTCGCGGCCGGAGTCGTGCTGGCTCCCGTGGCCGGCAGCTCGCCGGTCTACGCGGCGCCGTCGACGAGCGCCTCGCCGCCGCCCGCAGCACCGCGCCCAGGCGCGGTCGCGTCGTCGAGTGTCACCCTGCCGAGCGGTGACCGTGTCGTGTACCAGGGGGCGAGCGACAGCCAGACGTACAGCGTGGTCGGGCGCGACGGCAGGACCGTGCCGTTCCTGAAGTTCGATCCGGGCAACGGACATGACTACGTCATCCCGGCCTCCGCGCTGTCGAACGTCGCATCGCTCGATGCCGCGCAGTACGACCTGCCGCAGTTGTCCCGTGCTGTGGAACCGCCCACGACACAGGCGCCCCGGACGTCGGCGAGGTACCCGCTGCACATCGTCCAGATCAATGCGAACGACCTGGCCTCGGCGCCGGCGCAGAACGCCCTGAGCTTCGTGATGAATGTCGACTCTGCCAGGAAGTTCGCCGCGGTGATCCCGGACATCGGCGGGGTGGCCCGACTGGCCCTGCCGGTGGGGAACTATGCGATCTACACCGGGTTCGCCGAATACGACGCGACTGGGCAGGCCATCGGGATCCGCCTGGTGCTGCAGGACAACCTGGTGGTTCCCGACGCCAGTGGTGTCTCGATGGTCACCGCCGACGAGCGCACCGCCACCGCCCAGGTCTCGGCGGCCACGCCACAGCCGGCGAAGTCGGACAACGTGACGCTGAGCGTGATCCGCACCGACGCCGTCGGCAACGCGATCCCGATCCAGGCCGTCGCGTCAGGGAACGTCTTCGTCTCCCCCCAGGACGCGCCGACGATCGGGAAGCTCGGCTCCCAGGTCGCGTGGGACGGGGAGAGCCCGGCCGGTACCCACTCGCCGTACCGCTACGACCTCCTCTTCCCGCAGACCGCCAATGTCCCCGCGAACGAGACGTACCCGGTGGCGGCGAGCGGGTTGGCCTCGCTCCACTACACCTTCGACACCGACGCCTCCAACACCGCCCGCACGGGCCTGTACGAGATAGGCATGCGCGGCCCGCAGGTCGGCGGCCTGGTCGCCTACTATCCGGTGACGGTGCCCGAGAGTCTCGTCGACTACGTCACCGCATCGCTGCCCACCGGTTTCGCGTGGCTCCAGAGCTACTTCGCTGAGCTGGGCAAGGCACCGGACGAGGCGTTCGCGGGCCTGCAGCCGGGCGACGAGCCGAGCTTCGCTCCCGGGCAGCAGGTGTGGCGTACCTGGGGGCACGGACCGCTGGCCCCGCAAGTCGGCCAGTTCAGCGGCCCCAACAACTGCTACACCTGCGTGTCCGGCACGACCATGGGCATCGCCTTCAACGGCGACTTCACCGACAGCGAGCCTCAGACCTCCGGCTACTACGAAGTCCCCTTCGGGTACCCCAACCCGACCGTCGAGAACTTCACGGTCTACCGGAACGGCCAGCAGATCTTCCAGGGACCCGGAATCGGCGCGTGGTTGAGCAACATCCCGCAGCAGGACGACACCTACCGGGCGGCGTTCGACGTCGATGCGAGCGGGGTCAGCTCAGTGGTGCAGGCCACGAAGACCCACACGGACCTGACGTTCGTCTACCATCCGGCCGGCGACCCGCAGCTGACGCTGCCGCCGGGTGACTTCTGCGATGAGGCGGGCAGTGGTACCGGTTCGTGTCGGATCCTCCCCCTGTTGGACCTGAACTACCACCTGAACACGGACGGGACCAACACCAGCCACGCCGTGTCCGTGCTGAACCTGACGGTTGGTCACGAAAGCTACGACGGGCAGGGTTCGCAGGCTCCGGCCACCTCGGCGAAGGTCGAAGTGTCCTTCGACGGCGGCGCCACCTGGACGTCGGCTGCCACCGTCCCCACCGCCCGGAACCACTACCTGGCCATCTGGCCCGACACCGGGGCCAAGGGCAGCATGCCGTCGCTGCGGGTCACCGCGACCGACTCGATCGGCGGCTCCATCACCCAGACCATCACCAACGCCTACACCATCGGCTGACGGGAGCAATCATGAGGCTGATCACCAGATCCCGTTTCCGTCTCGGGGCTGCTGCGGTGGGCGTGGCGGTCCTGACTGCGACCGCCTCGACGGCGGCCCTGTCCACGACGGCTCACGCGGATCCGGCCGGAGCCGTGCCCACCACCTCGTCCACCGTCCGCGACGTGTGCGGTGCGGCGAAGGCCGGGTACGACCGCTGTCTGGCCAAGGTCCGCACGGACGTGCACGAGGGCCCGGGCATGCGCGGCAAGGCGGCTGCCACCGCCACCGGCCCCGCGACGGCGCTGCCGGACGGCTTCGGCCCGGCCGACCTGCAGGCCGCCTACAAGCTGCCGAGCAGCGGGGGCTCGAACCAGACCGTGGCGATCGTCGACGCCGGCGACGACGCGACCGCCGAGGCAGACCTCGCCGTCTACCGCTCGACCTACGGCCTGCCCGCCTGCACCACCTCCAACGGCTGCTTCAAGAAGGTGAACCAGGCCGGCGCTGCTGCGCCGCTGCCGGCGGATCGGGGCTGGGGCATCGAAATCGCCCTGGACGTGGACATGGTGTCCGCGGCCTGTCCGCAGTGCCACATCCTGCTGGTGGAGTCCGACGACGCCTATTCGCGGAACCTGGCCGCCGCCGTCGACACCGCGGTGAAGCTCGGGGCGACCGAGGTGTCCAACAGCTACGGCGCCACCGAGGGCAACGGCATCCAGGCCTTCGCCGGTGACTATGCCCACCCCGGAGTGGCGATCTTCGCCTCCTCCGGCGACAGCGGTTACGGCAGTGGCATCGCCAGCGTCCCGGCCGCGTACAGCTCGGTGATCGCTGTCGGCGGCACCTCGCTGACCAAGGACACCAGCGCGCGCGGCTGGAGCGAGACTGCGTGGTCCGGCGCGGGCAGTGCGTGCTCGGCCTGGGTCGACAAGCCGACGTGGCAGACCGACCCCGACTGCCCCGGACGCATGGTTGCCGACGTCTCGGCGGTCGCCGACCCGAACACCGGTCCCGCGGTCTACGATGCCGACCCCCGCGACGACGCCCCTGGTT
>NZ_JBHYKG010000099.1:0-26892 GCF_042741245.1 Kitasatospora sp. NPDC058965 | reverse complement strand
GCGTGGGTGGCCGCCCTGCGGCGTTCTCGGACGGCACGGTTCTCGGACCGGCGCCGCCTCACAGCAGCGCCGCGAACCGCTCCAGCGCCGGGGTCCCGGCGAACGGGCGCAGCAGCGGCGCCACCCGGCGGGCACCGGGGAAGGTGAGCCCGCCGAGGAAGGCGAACCGGGTGGTGCCGTCCGGCTCCGGGTGGGCGGCCATGCCGCCGAGCACGAAGCGGCTCTGCATCAGGCACCAGCCGGGCCGCAGCTCGATGCCGAAGGTGGCGCGCAGCCGCGAGTGTCCCCGGATCCGGGCGGTCAGTCGGCCGGCCGGATCCGGCGGGCCGGACAGCCGCACGGTCCGCACGTCCGGGATCCACAGCGGCATGGTGCGTTCCAGGTCCTGGGCCACCGCCCAGACCTGCTCGAAGGGCAGCGCGAAGACGGTCTCGGCGACCCGGACGGCGCCGGGCGCGGTGGCGGCGACCACCCGCAGCCGGCGGACCGCGTCGAAGTCGGCCACCGGCCAGCCGGGGTGCTGGTCCTGTGCGGTCATTGCTGCCAGGCCTTTCGGAAGCTGAGGCGGGCTCGGGAGAGCCGGGACTTGACGGTGCCGGGCGCGACGGCCAGCAGGGCGGCGGTCTCCCGCTCGTCCAGGCCCTCCAGGTCGCGCAGCAGCAGGACGGCGCGGTGCTCGGGGGAGAGCCGGGCGAGCACGTCGCGGATGTCGGCGGCCAGCTGCGGATCGCCGGGCGCGGGGAGCTCGGTCAGTTCGGCCGGCCGCTGCCGGGCGGCCCGCCGGGCGCAGCGCACCGCCTCGCGCACCGCGATCGAGCGCACCCAGCCGTACAGCGCGGCCGGGTCCTGCAGTTGGCGCAGGTGCCGGAAGACCGCGATCAGCGCCTCCTGGGTGGCGTCCGCGCCGTCCTCCAGGGCGATCGGGCCGCACAGCCGGCGCACGTAGGGGGTGAGCTCGTCCAGCAGGCGGCCGACGGCCAGCTGGTCGCCGCGCTGGGCAGCGCGGACCAGGTCGGCGCTGCCGGTCGGGGGCTGCTCCCCGGCGGTCCGCCCCGCGGCGGTCTGGGTGGTCACAGCTGTCAGAGGCGGCCCGGCGGCCGGAGGTTCCCGACCGGTCCGCACTGCGCGGCGTGTTCCTCGTCACAGGAACGGACCGGTCCGCCGCCCGCTCTTCCGGTCGTCCGAGCGTTCTGACGATCGATGGGGTGACGCAATGTCGGGTGACGAGGAGTCCGCCGCGCGCGGCTGGGCCGGTGCGGTGGCCGCGGTGCTGCTGGTGGACGCGGCGATCCACCTGTACTGGGCGAGCGGGCGGACCTGGCCGGTGGCCGACACCGTACGGCTGTCCCAGCTGGTGCTCAACACGCAGGTGCCGTTCCGGCCGCAGGGCCTGGTCCCGCTGGCGGCGGTGCTCGGCGGCGGGGCGGCGCTGGTGCTGGCCCGCGGCGGCCGGGCGCCGGCCCTGGCCCGCCGGCTGCCGGCCGCCCTGCCGCGCTGGGGGAGCGCGGCGGTGGCCGGGGGACTGGCCCTGCGCGGGGCGGCCGGGCTGGTCTGGGCGACCGGTGTCGGGGCCGACCCGGGGGACACCTTCTACTGGCTCAACCTGCTGCTCTACACCCCGCTCTGCCTGGTGCTGGCGCACGGTGCGGGGCGGGTGGCGGGGCTCGGCGGCGGCTCCTCCCTCCTGCGGGGGAGGCGGGGGAACCGCTCGGCCGACTGATCCGCGACCAGGGGTGCGCCCGGCAGGCTGGTGCCATCACCGAACGGGAGGGACCCCCTGATGAACCAGCGTCTGACCAGTCTGCTGATCCACGCCGGCATCACCGCCGCCGTCGCCCTGAGCTGCTTCGGCTGTTCGTCCCCGGCCGGTGACCGGCACCGCGAGGTCGCCTACGGGATCGACCAGCCGGTGCGCACGGTGGTGATCGAGGGCCGGGTCGGCGACGTCCAGGTGACCGGGACCGGTACGGCGGTGCGGGTGACCGAGCGGCAGAGCTACCGCTCCACCGCACCGCAGGCCGACCACCGGGTGGCGGCCGACGGCACCCTGACGCTGGGTTACCGGTGCCCCGACGGCGACTGCGGGATCGGCTACCGGGTGGAGGTCCCGGCCGGCACCGCGGTGCGGATCCGCAACGGCAGCGGTGCGGTGCGGCTGGACGGGCTGACCGCCGCGGTCTCGGCCGAGACCGGCACCGGTTCGATCACCGCCGTGCACCTGGGGGCGGGCGGTGCCACGCTGCACACCGGCACCGGTGACGTGACCGCGGAGTTCGCCGCCGCGCCCGGCTCGGTGGCCGCGGACTCCTCGACCGGCGACGTCCGGGTGACCGTGCCGGCCGGCGACGCGTACCAGGTCCGGGCGGCGGCGGACACCGGCACCGCGAAGGTGACGGTCCCGCAGAGCCCGGGCGCCGCCCGGGCGATCGAGGCCACCTCCAGCACCGGCGACGTCACCGTGGCGCATGCCTGAGCCGCGCGGGCCCCGGTTGCCGTACGACTTGCTGATCATGGACGGTACGCTCCCTGCTGACGGGGGAGGGGCCGACGTGGAACGCATGACGCGCTGGCAGCGCAGGGGCGCCGAGCTGGGCCGACGCTGGCAGGAACGGTTCGCCGGGGTCAACCCGTACCTGGTGGACAGTCTGATCGCGGCGATCTCGATCGCGGTCTCGCTCTGGGCCGTCCACAACGACGACACCAGGTGGCCGTGGTGGACCTACCTGCTGGCCACCGCCATCTCGCTGCCGCTGCCCTGGCGCCGCCGGGCACCGATGACGGTCCTGGGGGTCTCCGGCTGCCTGTCGATCCTGATGGGCGTGGTGGCGCACTCGGCCCAACCGCAGCTCGCGCTGTACGGGATCGTGGTCGTCTACACCGTGGCCGACCGCGGCAAGGACTGGCAGCGCTGGCTGATGCTGGGGATCCTGGTCCCGTCGACCGTGCTGGGCACCCACTCGCTGAACGGCATGATCTTCAGCGAGCTGACCTCGATCGGCTCCTTCGTCTTCGGCTCGCTGGTGCGCGAGCTGCGCCGGCTGGCGCGGGTGGAACAGGAGCGGGCGCACGAGGCCGGGCGGCGGGCCGCCGCCGACGCGGCCCGCGCGGTGGCCGAGGAGCGCGGCCGGATCGCCCGCGAGATGCACGACATCCTGGCGCACGCCGTTTCGCTGATGGTCATTCAGGCCGAGGCGGGGCCGCTGGTGGTGCACGGCGATCCGGAGAAGGCGATCCGCACCTTCGACACCATCGCCGACGCCGGACGCGACGCCATGGTGCAGCTGCGCCGGGTGCTCGGCGTGCTCAAGGAGCAGGGCGCCGGGCCGGAACTGGCACCGCAGCCGCGGCTGCTGGAGCTGCCCGAGGTGGCCGAACGGGTCCGGGCCGCCGGGGTGCGGGTGGAGCTGGCGCTGCCGGTGCCCGGGCCGGCGCTGCCCGCCGACGTCGAGGCGGCCGCCTACCGGATCGTCCAGGAGGCCCTGACCAACATCCTCAAGCACTCCGGCGCGGACCTGGTGGACGTCTCGGTGACCGCCGGGGACGAGGCCCTGGAGCTGACCGTGCGGGACAACGGGCGGGGCCCGGGCGAGGAGACGCGGGAGTCCCGCGGATCGAAGGCCGGGGGGTGGTCCGGCGGGCGCGGCCTGGTCGGCATCCGGGAGCGCGCGGCGGCGTGCGGGGGCACCGCCACGGCCGGCCCCGGGCCCGACGGGCGGGGTTTTCTGGTGACGGCGCGACTGCCGCTGAGTCTGTGAGGAGTGCGATGACGATCCGTGTGGTGGTGGCCGACGACCAGGAGCTGGTCCGGGCCGGGTTCGGGATGATCCTGGACGCCCAGCCCGACATCGAGGTGGTGGCCGAGGCGTGCAACGGCGCCGAGGCGATCGAGGCGGTGGCCGAGCACCGCCCGGACGTGCTGCTGCTGGACGTCCGGATGCCCGTCATGGACGGGTTGGAGGCGGCCCGCCGGGTCTGTGCGGAGCACCCGCAGACCAAGGTCATCATGCTGACCACCTTCGACATCGACGACTACGTCTACGACGCGCTCTACGCCGGCGCGAGCGGCTTCCTGCTCAAGGACGTGCGCCGGGACGACCTGGCGCACGGGGTGCGGCTGGTCGCCTCCGGGGAGGCGCTGCTGGCGCCGTCCGTGACCAAGCGCTTGATCAGTGAGTTCTCCGCCCGCCGGCCCAGCGGCGCGCCGAGCGCGCGCACCCCCTCCCGCCTGCTGGAGCAGCTGACCGGCCGGGAGCAGGAGACGCTGCGGCTGTTGGCCCGCGGGCTGTCCAACGCGGAGATCGCGGCCGAACTGGTGGTCAGCGAACACACCGTCAAGACCCACGTCTCCAACGTGCTGAGCAAGCTCCAGCTGCGCGACCGGGTGCACGCGGTGGTCTTCGCCTACGAGGCCGGTGCCGTGGTGGCCGGCGAACAGTGAGCCCGGCGCGGCGGGTCCGGCGGCCGCCCCGGGCGGGAAAGTCGGGTGCGGCCGCCCCGCGGGGCGGCCTACCCTCGCCCCATGGCCAGCCGAACCCTCGTCGCAGTCCTGACCGGTGCCGGGATCTCCACCGACTCCGGGATCCCCGACTACCGTGGCCCGAACGGCCTGTGGCAGCGCGATCCGGCGGCCCAGGACCTGGTCACCATCGGCCCGTACCTGGCCGACCCCGAGGTGCGGCGGCGCGCCTGGCTGATGCGCCGGGACGCGGGTGCGCTGGGCGCCGAGCCGAACGCCGGCCACCGGGCGCTGGTGGAGCTGGAGAAGGCGGTGCCGCTGCGGGTGCTCACCCAGAACGTGGACGGGCTGCACCAGCGGGCCGGGATGCCCGCCCGCAAGGTGCTCGAACTGCACGGCACCGCGCACCGGGTGCAGTGCGTGCGCTGCCGGGAGGGCAGCACGATGGCCGCGGCGCTGGAGCGGGTGGCGGCCGGTGAGCCGGACCCGGCCTGCCGGGCCTGCGGCGGGATCCTCAAGCCGGCCACCGTGATGTTCGGCGAGGCGCTGGACCCGGTGGTGCTGGAGCAGGCGGCCGGGATCGCCCAGGCCTGCGACCTGTTCGTCGCGGTCGGCAGCAGCCTGCAGGTGCACCCGGCGGCGGGCCTGGTCGAGGTGGCGGTCGACGCCGGCGCCCGACTGATCGTCGTGAACGCCGAGCCGACCCCGTACGACGGGCTGGCGAGCGAGGTGATCCGGGAGCCGATCTCCGCCGCCCTGCCCGCGCTGGTCACTAGGCTGGCCGGATGACGACGCGCTTCGATCCCTGGTCGGCCGAGTTCATCGCGCACCCGTACCCGGTCTACGCCGAGCTGCGGGCGACCTCCCCGGTGGTCTTCCACGAGCCCACCGGGCAGTGGCTGGTCTCGCGGCACGCGGACGTCAGCGCGCTGCTGCGGGACCGCCGGCTCGGGCGCACCTACACCCACCGGTTCAGCCACCAGGAGTTCGGCCGGCCCGAGCCGGACCCGGCGCACGAGCCGTTCCACACCCTCAACGACAACGGGCTGCTCGACCTGGAGGCGCCGGACCACACCCGGATCCGCCGGCTGGTCGCCAAGGCCTTCACCCCGCGGATGGTCGAGAACCTGCGCCCCACGGTGGCCCGGCTGGCCGACGACCTGGTGACCGGGCTGCTCGCGCAGGGCGGCGGCGACCTGATCGCGGCGGTGGCCGAACCGCTGCCGGTCGCGGTGATCGCCGAGATGCTCGGCGTGCCGCCCGGCGACCGGCACCTGCTGCGGCCCTGGTCGGCCGCGATCACCGGGATGTTCGAGCTCAACCCGTCGGCCGAGACCGCCGAGCGGGCGGTGGCCGCCAGCACCGAGTTCTCCGACTACCTGCGGGCGCTGATCCGCGAGCGGCGGGCGGCGCCCGGCACCGACCTGGTCTCCGCGCTGATCGCCGCCCAGGAGGAGGGCGACCGGCTCAGCGAGCAGGAGATGGTCTCCACCTGCGTGCTGCTGCTCAACGCCGGGCACGAGGCGACCGTCAACACCACCGGCAACGGCTGGTGGGCGCTGCTGCGCAACCCCGACCAGCTGGCCCTGCTCCGCTCCGACGTGGACGCCCATCTGCCCACTGCCATCGAGGAGTTGCTCCGGTACGACACCCCGCTGCAGATGTTCGAGCGGTGGGTCCTGGAGGACGTCGAGGTGGCCGGGGTGACGATTCCGCGCGGCAGTGAGCTGGCCCTGCTGTTCGGGTCGGCCAACCGCGACGAGGCCCGGTTCGCCGACCCGGACCGGCTGGACGTGACCCGCGCCGACAACCCGCACCTCAGCTTCGGCGCCGGCATCCACTTCTGCCTGGGCGCACCGCTGGCCCGGCTCGAACTCGCCGAATCCTATGGCGCCCTGCTCCGCCGGGTCCCTCACCTGGCGCTGCTGCGCGAACCGGCGTGGCAGCCCGGATACGTGATCCGCGGTCTGACCGAACTCCTGGTGACCACTTGATGCTTCGTCGTGCCACCGGCGCGATGCTCGGCCTCGCGCTGGGTGACGCGCTCGGCTTCCCGACCGAGTTCCAGAACGTCGCGTACCTCGAACGCACCTACGGCGACTGGCGCGAGCTGCCGCTGCGCAAGGTGGCGATCGTCACCGACGACACCCAGATGACGCTGGCGCTGGCCCGGGCGCTGCGCACCGCGCTGGCCCGCGGCCCGCTCGCCCCGCTGCGGCTGACCGCCCCGCTGCGCGAGGAGTTCGTCGACTGGTGGCGCTCGCCCGAGAACAACCGGGCGCCCGGCCGCACCTGCATGGTGGCCTGCGAGCTGCTGAGCCGCCCGAAGCGGCTGTGGCAGGACGCCAGCCAGATCGGCTCCAAAGGCTGTGGCGCCAACATGCGGGTCGCTCCGCTCGGCCTGGTCCGGGAACTGACCGAGCGACAGGTGAGCGGCGCCGCCCAACTGCAGTCCGCGCTCACCCACGGGCACCCCACCGCGCTGGCCGCCAGCGAGCTGACCGCGTTCACGGTCCGGCTGCTCACCGAGGGTGCCCGGCCGGCCGAGCTGCCCGCGCTGCTGCGCAGCCACGCGCGCGACCGGCGGACCCGCTACGACGAGGTCTGGCTGGGCGACCTGGTCGCCCGCTCGCACGACCACAGCGCCGAGGAGTTCATCGCCCGCGGTTGGGACGAGTGCCTGGCCGTGCTCGACCGGCTGGACGCCGCGCTCGCCGCGCCCGATCCGGAGGCCGACCCCTGCCTGGTCACCGGGGCGGGCTGGATCGCCGAGGAGGCGCTGGCCACCGCGCTGCTCTGCTTCCTGCTCTTCCCCGACGACCCGGTGCTGGCGATCCGCCGGGCCGCCTTCTCCTCCGGCGACTCCGACTCGCTCGCCTGCCTGGCCGGCGCCTTCGCCGGCGCCCACCACGGCGCCGACGCCTGGCCGGCCGACTGGGTGGCCCGGGTGGAGTACCGCGAGGAGCTGCTCGCCTTCGGCGCCCTGTGGGACAGGCCCTAGCGCTTCCCGCGCTCCACCCGGGCCCGCCCGTGCAGGGCGGCCCGGTCGGCCGCGGCGCGCCCGGCCGCCCAGCCCTCGCCGTCGCTGACCCGCACCCGCTGCGAGGTGAGCTTGGGGAACATCCGGTCGGTGGCGGAGTCCACCGCCTCCTCGCGGGCGGCCAGGGCGGGCAGCAGCCGGGCGTCCGGCAGCAGCTGCTCGGCGGTGCCGTCCGGGCGCAGGTGCCGCCCGGCGGCCGCCTCCCGGGTGGTCTGCTCGGTGGCCTCGGCGAGCCGCTCCCGGATCCGGGCCGCGTAGGACACCAGGAAGGACTGCCGGAACGCCCGGGTGCGCGAGGCCCCGTCCAGGTGCTGGCGGCTGCCGGCCCGCTGCATCGCCGCGGTGGCCTGCACCAGCAGCGAGGTGTACAGCAGCTCCACCGCGTCCAGGTCCGAGTCGAACCCGATCACGGTGCAGAAGGCGAACTCCTTCGCCCAGACCACCCGGCACCGGTTGGCCGCCGCCACCGCGTCGAGCAGCATCGCCTTGGGCCCCTCGTACGGGTTCTCCACCCCGATCCGCACCGCCCCGGGCACCCCGGCCCCGGCGGCGCCCGGCTGACCGGCGGCCAGCAGCGCCTCGTCGATGCTGTGCTGGGCCATCAGCTGCTGCGCCTTGCCGGTCAGCGCCTCGGCCTCCTGCGGGAACTCGGTGGACTCGGCCTTGGCCAGCAGCGCCCGGATCCGGGACAGCATCCGCGGCTCGCCGGGCACCGGCACCGCGGCCCGGTGCTCCACCGGCCGGGCCCCGGGCACCGGTCCGACCGGCGCGAGCACCGGCAGCCGGGCCAGCAGCGCCAGCAGCTCCAGCACCGCGGTGGCCAGCGCGAACCGGTCCAGCCGGTGCCGCTCGGCGAAGCCGGCCAGGTAGTCCCGGTCGTCGGCCCACCAGACCTCGGCGGCCAGCTCGCGCAGCTGCTCCTGCCAGCGCCGGTCCAGCGCGGCGGGGGAGTAGCGGCGCCCCTGCGCGGCGACCAGGTCGACCAGCAGCGCCAGGTGCACCGGCGCCAGGTCCCGGCGGACCAACCGGGCCAGGTCGGCCGGCCGCCAGCCGCGCTCCCACAGGCCGGCCGTCGAACGGTCCGTCAGCACCAGCAGGGCCCGGCTCGCCTCCGGCCAGTGCGCGGCGGAGGCGGCCAGCAGCGAGGCGCCGTCGTCCACCGCCCGGTCCACCCTTTTGGCGGAAGCGCCGAGGACCGCGCCGAGCGCCTCCTCCCACTGCCGCACCGTCGCCGAGTCCGCGTTTTCCGTCACCCGGCCATGATGCCGGAGCCGCCGGGCGGGCATGATGAGTCCGTACGGCGCCGACGGAACCCGGGGAGGGTCCGGAGCGTCCTTACACCGAGAGCACTAGGGGAGGAGTCCGGATGGGTGACGTGCAGCCGTGGCCCCGCGGCGGGTACCCCGCCGCGCCGTACCCGGCACCCGGCCCCTACCCGGCGGCCACCCCGGCGCACGCCGCGATGCGCGCGGCGCACGCCGACCGCGAGCGCACGGTGGACGTGCTGAAGGCCGCCTACGCCGAGGGCCGGCTCTCCGCCGACGAGTACTCCCAGCGCTTCGACGCCACGCACGCGGCCCAGACCTACGGCCAGCTGGCCCAGCTGGTGGCCGACCTGCCCAGCGGTCCGATGGTGGCCCCGCTGGCGGCGCCGCTGGCCGCGGCGGTGCCGCCCACCTTCATGCCCCCGCCGACCCGGCCGGTGCCGAACAACAGCCTGGCCGTCGGCTCCATGGTGCTGGGCCTGCTCTGCGTGCCCACGATGGGCCTCACGGGCCTGCCCGCCGTGATCACCGGCCACATCGCCCGGACCCAGATCCGCCGGACCAAGGAGGGCGGTGACGGGATGGCGACAGCCGGCCTGGTTCTGGGTTACCTTTCGGTGGCCGGTTGGGCGTTGCTCTTCCTGCTGGGCGTGTTCGCCTTCGCCGCCCACAGCTGATCCTGCGCCCCCGGCGCCGATCCGCCGGAAAACCGGCGACACCGCCACGACCTGCGGTGTCTCATTTGTTTTGACCGCGCCCGATGCGCTAGGTACGCTCTGACCTTGTGCCTGGGGTGTCCCCGGGTCCTTGTGCGTGCCAGCACACCGGCCGCCGCGGTGGTGAGGTCACACCCGCCCCGCCCGCGCCGCCGCTGTGCCTCTGCTCATGGGATTCCGCGCGAGCCATCCCCCGTAAAGGGTCCAACACACCCGACCTCGTGGTCCGGCGTGAGCTGGGAACTCGTATGGGAACGCCGCAGGTTAGTTTCACCCAGCCTTGGCACACAGAAAACGGAGAAACGGTGCCTACGATCCAGCAGCTGGTCCGGAAGGGCCGGCAGGACAAGGTCGAGAAGAACAAGACGCCCGCGCTGAAGGGCTCGCCCCAGCGCCGCGGCGTCTGCACGCGTGTGTACACGACCACCCCGAAGAAGCCGAACTCGGCGCTTCGTAAGGTCGCCCGTGTGCGCCTCACCAGCGGGATCGAGGTCACCGCTTACATCCCGGGCGAGGGCCACAACCTGCAGGAGCACTCGATCGTGCTCGTGCGTGGCGGTCGTGTGAAGGACCTTCCTGGTGTCCGCTACAAGATCATCCGCGGTTCGCTCGACACCCAGGGTGTCAAGAACCGCAAGCAGGCCCGCAGCCGCTACGGCGCCAAGAAGGAGAAGTAAGAATGCCTCGTAAGGGCCCCGCCCCGAAGCGCCCGGTCATCATCGACCCGGTTTACGGCTCCCCCCTGGTGACCTCGCTGGTCAACAAGATCCTGCTGCACGGCAAGCGCTCCACCGCCGAGCGGATCGTCTACGGCGCCCTCGAGGGTGTCCGCGAGAAGACCGGTTCCGACCCCGTCGTGACGCTGAAGCGCGCGCTGGAGAACGTGAAGCCGGCTCTCGAGGTCAAGTCCCGCCGTGTCGGTGGCGCGACCTACCAGGTCCCGGTCGAGGTCCGCCCCGGCCGCGCCAGCACCCTGGCGCTGCGCTGGATGGTCGGCTACTCCCGCGCCCGTCGCGAGAAGACCATGACCGAGCGTCTGATGAACGAGATCCTCGACGCCAGCAACGGCCTGGGCGCTTCCGTGAAGCGTCGCGAGGACACCCACAAGATGGCCGAGTCCAACAAGGCCTTCGCGCACTACCGCTGGTAGTCCATACCCCGTCACTAGACAGAGAGAGAACGAGCCACCATGGCTGCAACCTCCCTTGACCTCGCCAAGGTCCGCAACATCGGGATCATGGCGCACATCGACGCGGGCAAGACCACCACCACCGAGCGGATCCTGTTCTACACCGGTGTCTCGTACAAGATCGGTGAGGTCCACGATGGCGCTGCCACCATGGACTGGATGGAGCAGGAGCAGGAGCGCGGCATCACGATCACGTCGGCCGCGACGACCTGTCACTGGACGCTCGACGGCGTTGACAACACCATCAACATCATCGACACCCCGGGCCACGTCGACTTCACCGTCGAGGTGGAGCGTTCGCTGCGTGTCCTGGACGGTGGCGTGACGGTGTTCGACGGCGTCGCCGGTGTCGAGCCCCAGTCCGAGACCGTGTGGCGGCAGGCTGACCGCTACGGCGTCCCGCGCATCTGCTTCATCAACAAGCTGGACCGCACGGGTGCCAACTTCTTCTTCTGCGTGGACACCATCGTGGAGCGCCTCAAGGCGACCCCGCTGGTCATGCAGCTGCCGATCGGTGCCGAGGCCGACTTCTCCGGTGTCGTCGACCTGGTGAAGATGAAGGCCCTGGTCTGGTCCGCGGACGCCCCCAAGGGCGAGATGTACGACACCGTGGACATCCCGGCCGACCTGGCCGAGAAGGCCGCGGAGTACCGCGAGACCCTGATCGACACCGTGTCGACCGTCAGCGACGAGGTGATGGAGCTCGCCCTCGAGGGCGAGGACATCCCCGAGGAGCTGCTGGTCGCCGCGATCCGCAAGGGCACCCTGAGCTCCGCCTTCACGCCGATCTTCTGCGGCTCCGCGTTCAAGAACAAGGGCGTCCAGCCCCTGCTCGACGCGGTCGTGAAGTACCTGCCGTCGCCGCTCGACATCGAGGGCATCGAGGGCACCAAGCCGGGCAACCCCGACGAGAAGATCGTCCGCCAGGCCTCGGACGACGAGCCGCTCGCCGCGCTCGCGTTCAAGATCATGTCGGACCCGCACCTCGGCAAGCTCACCTTCGTCCGGGTCTACTCGGGCCGCCTGGAGTCCGGCACCTCGGTGCTGAACTCGGTCAAGGGCAAGAAGGAGCGCATCGGCAAGATCTACCGCATGCACGCGAACAAGCGTGAGGAGATCGAGTCGGTGGGCGCCGGCGACATCATCGCCGTCATGGGCCTGAAGCAGACCACCACCGGTGAGACGCTGTCCGACGACAAGAGCCCGGTCATCCTGGAGTCCATGGACTTCCCGGCCCCGGTCATCCGCGTCGCGATCGAGCCCAAGTCCAAGGGTGACCAGGAGAAGCTGGGTGTTGCCATCCAGCGTCTCGCCGAGGAGGACCCGTCCTTCCAGGTCAACACGGACGAGGAGACCGGCCAGACGATCATCGCGGGCATGGGCGAGCTGCACCTCGAGGTGCTGGTCGACCGCATGCGTCGTGAGTTCAAGGTCGAGGCGAACGTCGGCAAGCCGCAGGTCGCCTACCGCGAGACGATCCGCAAGGCCGTCGAGCGCATCGACTACACGCACAAGAAGCAGACCGGTGGTTCCGGCCAGTTCGCGAAGATCCAGATCGCGATCGAGCCGCTGGAGTCCGGCGACGGCTACGAGTTCGTGAACAAGGTCACCGGTGGCCGCGTGCCGAAGGAGTACATCCCTTCGGTCGACGCCGGTTGCCAGGAGGCCATGGAGTTCGGTGTCCTCGCCGGCTACCCGCTGCAGGGCGTTCGCGTGATCCTGCTCGACGGTGCCTCGCACGACGTCGACTCCTCCGAGCTCGCGTTCAAGATCGCCGGTTCCATGGCGTTCAAGGAAGGCGCCCGCAAGGCCTCCCCGGCCCTGCTGGAGCCGATGATGGCCGTCGAGGTCACCTCGCCCGAGGACTACATGGGTGAGGTCATCGGCGACATCAACTCTCGCCGTGGCCAGATCCGGTCCATGGACGAGCGTCACGGTGCCCGCGTGGTCAACGCGCTGGTGCCGCTCTCCGAGATGTTCGGCTACGTCGGTGACCTGCGCAGCAAGACCTCCGGTCGCGCGAGCTACTCGATGCAGTTCGACTCGTACGCCGAGGTTCCGCGGAACGTGGCGGACGAAATCATCGCCAAGTCCAAGGGCGAGTAAGACCGGTCAGCCCGGTCCCGGATCCGTCCCGTGAAAGCGGGACGAATCCGAACCTTTAGGCTGATAGGAGCGGCCGGCGGAGTCGTACCCCGAATCCGCCGGCAGTTCCGGCCCCCATCCGCGGGACGGCACGGGGTGTGTCACAGCACCCCGGGCCACAACCCGATCAAAGACCAACTGACGTCGTACGGCGTACAGAACTGTCCTCAGGAGGACTGAAGTGGCGAAGGCGAAGTTCGAGCGGACGAAGCCCCACGTCAACATCGGCACCATCGGTCACATCGACCACGGTAAGACCACGCTGACTGCGGCCATCACCAAGGTGCTGCACGACGCGTACCCGGACATCAACCCCTTCACGCCGTTCGACCAGATCGACAAGGCCCCGGAGGAGCGTCAGCGCGGTATCACCATCTCGATCGCGCACGTCGAGTACCAGACCGAGGCGCGTCACTACGCCCACGTCGACTGCCCGGGTCACGCCGACTACATCAAGAACATGATCACCGGTGCGGCCCAGATGGACGGCGCGATCCTCGTCGTCGCCGCCACCGACGGCCCGATGCCGCAGACCAAGGAGCACGTCCTCCTGGCCCGCCAGGTCGGCGTTCCGTACATCGTCGTCGCCCTGAACAAGGCCGACATGGTGGACGACGAGGAGATCCTGGAGCTCGTCGAGCTCGAGGTCCGCGAGCTGCTCTCCGAGTACGAGTTCCCGGGCGACGACCTGCCGGTCGTGCGCGTCTCCGCGCTGAAGGCGCTGGAGGGCGACAAGGAGTGGGGCGAGAAGCTCCTCGGCCTGATGCACGCGGTCGACGAGGCCATCCCGACCCCGGAGCGCCTCACCGACCAGCCGTTCCTGATGCCGATCGAGGACGTCTTCACGATCACCGGTCGTGGCACCGTCGTCACCGGTCGTATCGAGCGCGGTATCCTCAAGGTCAACGAGACCGTCGACATCATCGGCATCAAGACCACCAAGACCACCACCACGGTCACCGGTATCGAGATGTTCCGCAAGCTGCTCGACGAGGGCCAGGCCGGTGAGAACGTCGGTCTGCTGCTCCGCGGCATCAAGCGCGAGGACGTCGAGCGCGGCCAGGTCATCATCAAGCCGGGTTCGGTTACCCCGCACACCGACTTCAAGGCCCAGGCCTACATCCTGTCGAAGGACGAGGGTGGCCGTCACACCCCGTTCTTCAACAACTACCGCCCGCAGTTCTACTTCCGTACCACGGACGTGACCGGCGTCGTGACCCTCCCCGAGGGCACCGAGATGGTCATGCCGGGCGACAACACCGCCATGGACGTCGCGCTGATCCAGCCCGTCGCCATGGAGCAGGGCCTCAAGTTCGCCATCCGTGAGGGTGGCCGGACCGTCGGCGCCGGCCAGGTCACCGAGATCATCAAGTAATTGATGCTCTGACCTAGCGCCAGAAAGGGCCCCACGACCCGCTCGTCCGAGCGAGTTGTGGGGCCCTTTCGCGTCTCCGACCGAAGAATTGACGGCGGATCAGCGTGCTACCCCTGCGCGATTGGCGCCAAACGCCTCTGATATGGCAAGATAGTCAAGTTGCTCGGTTGAGTGCCGATGCTGCGCGCCTCCCGCCGGGAGGACCGGAAGCGAGTCCCATCTACTCGTCGTTCCCGTGATGGCCGTTCATATGGTCCGTGCCTGCCCTCCGGGGCCTGCATGTGGGCCGTAGTGGTGTGTAAGCGACACCGCGGCAGCTGCGGGGCGAAAGTACGGGAATCTTCCGGGAAGCGTGGGCGGGGCCTCGACCCGGCGTCCTGCGGGTGCAAGACCGACCCGGATCCCAGAGGTGCTGTGCATCTCTTTTGCTGGCTCAGGCGCGACACGCCCGAGCGCGGGGGCCGGAGGTAATCAGCCGGGGACACCGCCGGACCAGTCCACCCGGACGAACCCGGTCGCAGAAGCAGCACATGACAGAAGGACTACGAAGTAGCCATGGCGGGACAGAAGATCCGCATCCGGCTCAAGGCCTACGACCACGAGGTCATCGACTCCTCGGCGAAGAAGATCGTCGAGACGGTGATTCGTACTGGTGCGCAGGTCGCGGGCCCGGTGCCGCTGCCCACTGAGAAGAACGTGTACTGCGTCATCCGCTCGCCGCACAAGTACAAGGACTCGCGCGAGCACTTCGAGATGCGCACTCACAAGCGTCTGATCGACATCCTCGACCCGACCCCGAAGACCGTTGACTCGCTGATGCGCCTCGACCTTCCGGCCGGCGTCGACATCGAGATCAAGCTCTGAGAGGCGCGACGAAGATGGCAAAGCAGATTAAGGGCATCCTGGGCGAGAAGCTCGGCATGACCCAGGTCTGGGACGAGAACAACCGGATCGTTCCGGTGACCGTCGTCAAGGCCGGGCCGAATGTCGTGACCCAGGTCCACACCGCTGACAGCGCTGCCGGCTACGACGCCGTGCAGATCGGTTTCGGCGAGATCGACCCCCGCAAGGTGAACAAGCCCCTCGCGGGCCACTTCGCCAAGGCCGGTGTCACCCCGCGCCGCCACCTGGTCGAGCTGCGCACCTCGGACGCGTCCGAGTACACGCTGGGCCAGGAGATCACCGCCGAGCTGTTCGAGGCGGGTGTCAAGGTCGACGTGACCGGCACCTCCAAGGGCAAGGGCTTCGCCGGTGTCATGAAGCGTCACAACTTCAAGGGCCTCGGCGCCGGTCACGGCACCCAGCGCAAGCACCGTTCGCCCGGTTCCATCGGTGGCTGCGCCACCCCGGGCCGCGTGTTCAAGGGTCTGCGCATGGCTGGTCGGATGGGTCACGAGCGTGTGACCACCCAGAACCTGACCGTGCACGCGGTCGACGCGGAGAAGGGTCTGCTGCTCATCAAGGGCGCCGTCCCGGGCCCGAACGGCGGCCTCGTCCTCGTCCGCACCGCGGCGAAGGGGCTGTGAGGAAATGAGCACCATTGACATCCTGTCGCCGGCTGGCGACAAGGCGGGCAGCGTCGAGCTGCCGGCCGAGATCTTCGACGCGAAGGTCAGCGTTCCGCTGATGCACCAGGTCGTCGTGGCGCAGCTCGCTGCGGCCCGTCAGGGCACCCACAAGACCAAGACTCGTGGCGAGGTCCGCGGTGGCGGCAAGAAGCCGTACCGCCAGAAGGGCACCGGCCGGGCTCGTCAGGGCTCGACCCGTGCGCCGCAGTTCGCCGGCGGTGGCGTCGTGCACGGTCCCGTGCCGCGCGACTACTCGCAGCGGACCCCGAAGAAGATGATCGCCGCCGCCCTGCGCGGTGCGCTCACCGACCGGGCCCGCCACAACCGCATCCACGTCGTCACCGGCGTGACCGCGACCGAGGCGCCGTCGACCAAGGCCGCCAAGAGCCTGTTCGGCAAGATCACCGACCGCAAGAACGTCCTCCTGGTCGTCGAGCGCTCGGACGAGCTGGGCCTCAAGTCCGCTCGCAACCTGCCGCACGTGCACATCCTGGACGCCGGTCAGCTGAACACCTACGACGTGCTCGTCTCCGACGATGTGGTCTTCACCCAGGCCGCCTTCGAGCGTTTCGTGGCCGGTCCGGCCGCGTCCGCCAAGGCCGTTGCCGCTGAGGGCGAGCTCGAAGGGAGCGCCGCCTGATGAGCGACGTTACGAGCAAGACGTTCACGGACCCCCGTGACGTCCTGGTGAAGCCGGTCATCTCCGAGAAGAGCTACGCGCTCCTCGACGAGAACAAGTACACGTTCATCGTGTCGCCGGGCGCCAACAAGACCCAGATCAAGCAGGCCGTCGAGGCGGTCTTCTCGGTCAAGGTCGAGGCTGTCAACACGATCAACCGTCAGGGCAAGCGCAAGCGGTCCAAGACGGGCTTTGGCAAGCGCAAGGACACCAAGCGCGCCATCGTGACGCTGGCCGAGGGCAACCGCATCGACATCTTCGGTGGTCCGGTCTCCTAACGGAGAGTCGGATCGTCGTTAAGGACGAGGACGAGAGAGCCAAATGGGCATCCGCAAGTACAAGCCGACTACGCCGGGCCGTCGTGGCTCCAGCGTGGCCGACTTCGTAGAGATCACGCGGTCCACGCCGGAGAAGTCGCTGGTTCGCCCCCTGCACAGCAAGGGCGGCCGCAACAACGCCGGTCGTATCACCGCTCGCCACCAGGGTGGCGGACACAAGCGCGCCTACCGCGTGATCGACTTCCGTCGTCACGACAAGGACGGCGTGCCGGCGAAGGTCGCGCACATCGAGTACGACCCGAACCGCACTGCGCGCATCGCGCTCCTGCACTACGCGGACGGCGAGAAGCGCTACATCATCGCCCCCCGCGGCATCACGCAGGGTGACCGGATTGAGAACGGCCCCGCGGCCGACATCAAGCCGGGCAACAACCTGCCGCTGCGCAACATCCCGGTCGGTACCACCATCCACGCGGTGGAGCTGCGTCCCGGTGGCGGTGCCAAGATGGCCCGCTCCGCCGGCGCCGGCATCCAGCTGCTCGCCCGTGAGGGTCGCATGGCGCACCTGCGCATGCCCTCCGGTGAGATCCGCCTGGTCGACGTGCGCTGCCGCGCCACCGTCGGCGAGGTCGGCAACGCCGAGCAGTCGAACATCAACTGGGGCAAGGCCGGCCGTATGCGCTGGAAGGGCGTTCGCCCGACCGTGCGTGGTGTGGCCATGAACCCGATCGACCACCCGCACGGTGGTGGTGAGGGTAAGACCTCTGGTGGTCGCCACCCGGTCTCGCCGTGGGGTCAGAAGGAGGGTCGCACCCGCAAGCCCAACAAGGCTTCGGACTCCCTCATCGTGCGCCGCCGCAAGACCAACAAGAAGCGCTAGGAGCAGGTCAGATGCCGCGCAGTCTCAAGAAGGGCCCCTTCATCGACGGCCACCTCATCAAGAAGGTGGACGCGCAGAACGAGGCGGGTACCCAGAACGTCATCAAGACCTGGTCCCGTCGCTCCGTGATCAGCCCGAGCATGCTCGGTCACACGATCGCGGTCCACGATGGTCGCAAGCACGTCCCGGTGTTCGTCACCGAGTCGATGGTCGGCCACAAGCTGGGCGAGTTCGCTCCGACCCGCACCTTCCGCGGCCACGTCAAGGACGACCGCAAGTCGAAGCGTCGCTAGTCGCCTGAGCTTCACCGCCAGAACGACTCAATGACTTACTCCATTAAGGGGACAACCATGGAAGCCAGGGCCCAGGCGCGGTACATCCGCGTCACGCCCATGAAGGCCCGCCGCGTGGTGGACCTCATCCGTGGCCTGAACGCCACGGAGGCCCAGGCGATCCTGCGGTTCGCTCCGCAGGCCGCCACCGTGCCGGTCGGCAAGGTGCTCGACAGCGCCATCGCCAACGCCGCGCACAACTACAACCACTCCAACGTGGACGACCTCTACATCTCCGAGGCGTACGTTGACGAGGGCCCGACCCTGAAGCGGTTCCGTCCGCGTGCCCAGGGCCGCGCCTACCGGATCCGCAAGCGGACCAGCCACATCACCGTGGTCGTCAGCAGCAAGGAAGGGACCCGGTAATGGGCCAGAAGGTTAACCCGCACGGGTTCCGCCTCGGCATCAGCACGGACTTCAAGTCCCGCTGGTACGCCGACAAGCTGTACAAGGACTACGTCAAGGAAGACGTTGCCATTCGTCGCATGATGACGAAGGGCATGGAGCGCGCCGGCATCTCCAAGGTCGAGATCGAGCGCACCCGCGACCGCGTCCGCGTGGACATCCACACCGCCCGCCCCGGCATCGTCATCGGGCGTCGCGGCACCGAGGCCGACCGCATCCGCGGCGACCTCGAGAAGCTGACCGGCAAGCAGGTCCAGCTGAACATCCTCGAGGTCAAGAACCCCGAGCTGGACGCCCAGCTCGTGGCTCAGGGCGTCGCGGAGCAGCTGTCCTCCCGCGTGTCGTTCCGCCGTGCCATGCGCAAGTCGATGCAGGGCACCATGAAGTCCGGCGCCAAGGGCATCAAGGTCCAGTGCTCCGGTCGTCTCGGCGGCGCCGAGATGAGCCGTTCGGAGTTCTACCGCGAGGGCCGTGTGCCGCTGCACACCCTGCGCGCGAACGTCGACTACGGCTTCTTCGAGGCCAAGACGACCTTCGGCCGCATCGGCGTGAAGGTCTGGATCTACAAGGGCGACGTCAAGAACATCGCCGAGGTCCGCGCTGAGAACGCCGCTGCCCGCTCGGGCAACCGTCCGGCCCGCAACGACGCCCGCCCCGCGCGCGGCGGCGAGCGCGGTGGCCGTGGCGGCGAGCGTGGCGGCGCCCGTGGTGGCCGTCGTCCGGCTGCCGAGGCCCCCGCGGCCCCGGTGACCGAGGCGCCCGCTGCCGAGAGCACCGGAACGGAGGCCTGACCCCATGCTGATCCCCCGTCGGGTCAAGCACCGCAAGCAGCACCACCCGAAGCGCCGCGGCGCTTCGAAGGGTGGCACCGAGCTGGCGTTCGGCCAGTTCGGCATCCAGGCCGTCACCCCGGCCTACGTGACGAACCGTCAGATCGAGTCCGCTCGTATCGCGATCACCCGTCACATCCGCCGTGGCGGCAAGGTCTGGATCAACATCTACCCGGACCGCCCGCTCACCAAGAAGCCGGCCGAGACCCGCATGGGTTCCGGTAAGGGTTCGCCGGAGTGGTGGATCGCGAACGTGCACCCGGGTCGGGTCATGTTCGAGCTGTCGTACCCGAACGAGAAGGTGGCTCGCGAGGCGCTCACCCGCGCCGCGCACAAGCTGCCGATGAAGTGCCGGATCGTCCGGCGCGAGGACGGTGAGAGCTGATGTCGGCCGGCACCAAGGCTGCTGAGCTGCGCGAGCTGGACAACGAGGGTCTCGTTGCCAAGCTTCGTGAGGCCAAGGAGGAGCTGTTCAACCTCCGCTTCCAGGCGGCGACCGGACAGCTCGACAACCACGGACGGCTCCGGCTGGTCCGTAAGGACATCGCGCGGATCTACACCCTGATGCGCGAGCGCGAGCTGGGCATCGAGACGGTGGAGAGCGCCTGATGACTGAGAACACCAACGAGACGCGCGGTTTCCGCAAGACCCGTGAGGGTCTCGTCGTCAGCGACAAGATGGACAAGACCGTCGTCGTCGCCGTCGAGGACCGCGTCAAGCACGCTCTGTACGGCAAGGTCATCCGCCGTACGAACAAGCTGAAGGCGCACGACGAGCAGAACGCGTGCGGCATCGGTGACCGGGTCCTCCTCGCGGAGACCCGCCCGCTGTCCGCGACGAAGCGCTGGCGCGTCGTCGAGATCCTCGAGAAGGCCAAGTAACGAAGCCGATGCGGTACGGCCGTATGTGCACCGGATTCCCTCGGGAATGCCGGTGTGAGCAGCGGCCGGCCGGTCGACTCTCGTTGACGATCAGGAGAAAGCTGTGATCCAGCAGGAGTCGCGACTGCGCGTCGCCGACAACACGGGTGCCAAGGAGATTCTCTGCATCCGCGTTCTCGGTGGCTCCGGTCGCCGCTACGCCGGTATCGGGGACGTCATCGTCGCCACCGTCAAGGACGCGATCCCCGGTGGTTCGGTGAAGAAGGGCGACGTCGTCAAGTGCGTCGTCGTCCGTACGGTCAAGGAGCGCCGTCGTCCGGACGGTTCCTACATCCGTTTCGACGAGAACGCCGCTGTCGTTCTCAAGAACACCGATGGTGACCCCCGTGGCACCCGCATCTTCGGCCCGGTGGGCCGCGAGCTGCGTGACAAGAAGTTCATGAAGATCATCTCGCTGGCGCCGGAGGTGCTCTAACCCATGGCGAACAGCATGAAGATCAAGAAGGGTGACCTGGTTCAGGTCATCACCGGCAAGGACAAGGGCAAGCAGGGCAAGGTCATCCAGGCCATGCCGGCTGAGAACAAGGTCCTGGTCGAGGGTGTGAACCGGGTCAAGAAGCACACCAAGCCCGGCCAGGGCACCGCCGGTGGCATCGTCACCGTCGAGGCCCCGGTGCACGTTTCCAACGTGCAGCTGGTCGTGGAGAAGGACGGCAAGAAGGTCGTCACCCGCGTGGGCTACCGCTTCGACGACGAGGGCAACAAGATCCGCGTTGCCAAGCGAACCGGTGAGGACATCTGATGTCTGAGACGACTGTTGAGAAGGTGACCCCCCGTCTCAAGGAGCGTTACAACTCCGAGATCAAGGGTCAGCTGCAGGAGCAGTTCTCGTACGAGAACGTCATGCTGATCCCCGGCCTGGTCAAGGTCGTGGTCAACATGGGTGTCGGCGAGGCCGCCCGTGACAGCAAGCTGATCGAGGGCGCGATCAAGGACCTGACCGCGATCACCGGTCAGAAGCCGGCCGTGACCAAGGCCCGCAAGTCCATCGCGCAGTTCAAGCTGCGCGAGGGCCAGCCGATCGGCACCCACGTCACCCTCCGTGGTGACCGCATGTGGGAGTTCCTGGACCGTCTGGTGTCGCTGGCGCTGCCGCGTATCCGTGACTTCCGCGGGCTCTCCCCGAAGCAGTTCGACGGCCGTGGCAACTACACCTTCGGTCTGACCGAGCAGGTCATGTTCCACGAGATCGACCAGGACAAGGTCGACCGTCAGCGCGGTATGGACATCACCGTCGTGACCACCGCTCAGACCGACGACGAGGGCCGGGCGCTGCTGCGCGCTCTGGGCTTCCCGTTCAAGGAGGCGTGAGCCAATGGCGAAGAAGTCCCTCATCGCGAAGGCCGAGCGCAAGCCGAAGTTCGGCGTGCGGGCCTACACCCGGTGCCAGCGGTGCGGCCGTCCGCACTCGGTGTACCGCAAGTTCGGCCTCTGCCGTGTATGCCTCCGTGAGATGGCGCACCGCGGCGAGCTGCCGGGCGTGACCAAGAGCTCCTGGTAGTCCCGGAGCGCTAGGCACACCACTGCGAAGCAGAGCGGCCCGGCCCCTCCTTTTGGGTTCCTGTCAAGGATCCCGTAAGGTAGTGGGGTCGGGCCCCCTGCCGCGGCATTCCCATGGATGTCCGCGGCTCTTCTCTGGAAGGGCTCGCACCCAGTCTTACTAACGTCGCAGGTCCCCTGCGTCTGTGCCCCCACCGCACTCCACGAGTGCGGCGGGGGGACCTGGCGCGGAGAAACCACGGCGAGAGAGGCCTGAGGCCACCATGACCATGACTGACCCGATCGCAGACATGCTCACGCGTCTGCGGAACGCGAACTCGGCGTACCACGACAGTGTCGTGATGCCGTCGAGCAAGCTCAAGGCGCACGTCGCCGAGATCCTGCAGCAGGAGGGTTACATCTCCTCCTACAAGGTCGAGGACCCGAGCGAGGGCGAGGTGGGCAAGAAGCTCACCATCGAGCTCAAGTTCGGCCCGAACCGTGAGCGCTCCATCGCCGGCATCAAGCGCATCAGCAAGCCGGGTCTGCGTGTTTACGCAAAGTCCACCAACCTGCCGAAGGTGCTCGGCGGCCTGGGCGTGGCGATCATCTCCACGTCCTCCGGCCTCCTGACCGACAAGCAGGCCGCCAAGAAGGGCGTAGGCGGAGAAGTTCTCGCCTACGTCTGGTAATTCGGGAAACGGAGGTACAGCAATGTCGCGTATTGGACGGCTGCCCATCCCGGTTCCCGCCGGCGTGGACGTCACCATCGATGGCCAGACGGTCTCGGTGAAGGGCCCCAAGGGCTCGCTCACCCACGTCGTCGCTGCGCCGATCGAGATCAGCAAGGACGAGAGCGGCACCCTGGTCGTCTCTCGCCCGAACGACGAGCGTCAGTCGAAGGCCCTCCACGGCCTGTCGCGCACGCTGGTGGCGAACATGATCACCGGCGTGACCGCGGGCTACCGCAAGTCGCTGGAGATCAGCGGTGTTGGTTACCGCGTCGCGGCGAAGGGCTCCGCCATGGAGTTCTCGCTCGGCTACAGCCACCCGATCCTGGTCGAGGCCCCGGAGGGCATCTCCTTCGTGGTCGAGTCGCCCACCAAGTTCCACGTGGACGGCACTGACAAGCAGAAGGTCGGCGAGGTCGCCGCGAAGATCCGCAAGCTGCGCAAGCCCGACCCGTACAAGGCCAAGGGCGTCAAGTACGCGGGCGAGGTCATCCGCCGCAAGGTCGGAAAGAGTGGTAAGTAAGCGATGAGCGTCTCTGTCAAGATCGGCAAGGGCAACGCCTACAAGAACGCCGCCCGCAAGCGCCGCGCGATTCGCGTTCGCAAGCGCGTCGTCGGGACCGAGGTGCGTCCGCGCCTCGTCGTGACGCGCTCGAACCGTCACATGGTCGCCCAGGTCATCGACGACGCCAAGGGTCACACCCTGGCGTCGGCGTCCACCCTCGACGTGTCCATCAAGGGCGCCGAGGGCGACAAGACCGAGCTGGCCAAGAAGGTCGGGAGCCTGGTCGCCGAGCGCGCGAAGGCCGCCGGCATCGAGTCGGTCGTCTTCGACCGCGCGGGCAACCGGTACGCCGGCCGCATCGCCGCCCTGGCGGACGCGGCCCGCGAGGCCGGGCTCGACTTCTAGCCGCTCGTCGACTCTGTCGACGGACGTAAACGAGAGAGGTAATTCCAATGGCTGGACCCCAGCGCCGCGACAGCGGCGCCGGTCGCGGCACCGGTGGCGAGCGGCGCGACCGTAAGCGTGACGAGCGGGGCGGCGCCCCGGTCGTCGAGAAGACCGCTTACGTCGAGCGCGTCGTCGCGATCAACCGTGTCGCCAAGGTTGTCAAGGGTGGTCGTCGCTTCAGCTTCACCGCGCTGGTCGTGGTGGGCGACGGTGACGGCACCGTGGGTGTGGGTTACGGGAAGGCGAAGGAGGTTCCGGCCGCCATCGCCAAGGGTGTTGAGGAGGCCAAGAAGAACTTCTTCAAGGTCCCCCGCATCCAGGGCACCATCCCGCACCCCGTGCAGGGCGAGAAGGCCGCCGGCGTCGTGCTCCTGAAGCCGGCGTCCCCCGGTACCGGTGTTATCGCCGGTGGCCCGGTGCGTGCCGTCCTGGAGTGCGCCGGCGTCCACGACATCCTGTCGAAGTCGCTCGGCTCGGACAACGCGATCAACATCGTGCACGCCACCGTGGCTGCTCTGAAGGGCCTCGTGCGCCCCGAGGAGATCGCCGCCCGTCGTGGTCTGCCGCTCGAGGACGTGGCCCCGGCCGCCCTGCTGCGCGCTCGCGCCGCCGGCACCGCCGCTGCTGCCACGGCTGGGGCAGGTGTCTGATGGCTCGCCTGAAGATCACCCAGACCAAGAGCTACATCGGTAGCAAGCAGAACCACCGTGACACCCTGCGTTCGCTTGGTCTCAAGCGCATGCACGACGTGGTCGTGAAGGAGGACCGTCCCGAGATCCGCGGGATGGCCCACACCGTCCGTCACCTCGTCACGGTCGAGGAGGTGGACTGATCATGTCTGACAACCCGATCAAGATCCACAACCTGCGTCCCGCCCCGGGTGCCAAGACCGAGAAGACCCGTGTCGGTCGCGGTGAGGGCTCCAAGGGCAAGACCGCCGGTCGTGGCACCAAGGGTACGAAGGCCCGTTACCAGGTTCCGCAGCGCTTCGAGGGTGGCCAGATGCCGCTCCACATGCGTCTGCCGAAGCTGAAGGGCTTCAAGAACCCCTTCAAGGTGACCTTCCAGGTCGTCAACCTCGACAAGCTGGCCGAGCTCTACCCGCAGGGTGGCGAGGTCACCGTCGAGTCGCTCGTCGAGAAGGGCGCGGTTCGCAAGAACTCGCTCGTCAAGGTGCTCGGCACCGGCGAGATCTCGGTGGCCCTGCAGGTCTCGGTGGACGCCGTCTCCGGCTCCGCCGCCGAGAAGATCAAGGCCGCCGGCGGCACCGTCACCGAGCTGATCTGATCTCCGGAATTCCGGATCAGAAGCTTGGCTGACTGATCGTCACAGAGCGCCCCGTCCCTCGTTAGAGGGGCGGGGCGCTCTGCTGCTGCCCGGTCGTCGGTGTGCCGATGACCACGGGATTCGTGCCCAACCCGGGCCAAAACCGGGCATCTGGGCGCGGCGGCGGCAATCCCGGTCTCTGCGCGCTTCTTCGGAGTGGCCACACACTGTTAGAGTCCGTGGAGTTCCCTTGTAGGTTGCGGCCACTCCCGGCCGCGGGCCGCCGGGGAGCGCCCCACCTACATCGACCCCGTCCATCTGGACCGACCCTCCCGCCGACGACGTGCGGGAGGCGCAGGAGGCACCGTGCTCAGTGCGTTCGCGCGGGCGTTCAAGACGCCCGACCTGCGCAAGAAGCTGCTGTTCACGCTGGGCATCATGGTGCTGTTCCGGCTCGGCGCGCACGTGCCGGTGCCCGGGGTGAACTTCAAGGCCGTCCACGAGTGCGTGAACGAGAGCAAGAACGGGCTCTTCGGCCTGGTCAACCTGTTCAGCGGCGGTGCGCTGCTGCAGTTGACGATCTTCGCGCTCGGGATCATGCCGTACATCACCGCCAGCATCATCCTCCAGCTGCTGACCGTCGTGATCCCGCGACTCGAGGCGCTGAAGAAGGAGGGTCAGGCCGGTACCGCGAAGATCACCCAGTACACCCGGTACCTGACCATCGCGCTCGCCATCCTGCAGGGCACCGGCATCGTGGCCACCGCCTCGAACGGCGCGCTCTTCTCGACCTGCCCGGTGGGCAACCAGGTCGTGCCGGACACCTCGGTGTTCCGCATCGCGACCATGGTCATCTGCATGACCGCCGGCACCACCGTGATCATGTGGCTCGGCGAGCTCATCACCGACCGCGGCATCGGCAACGGCATGTCGATCCTGATCTTCACCTCGATCGCGGCCGGCTTCCCGGGCAACCTGTGGACGATCAAGAAGCTCGGCAAGATCGCCGGCGGCTGGTTCGACTTCTTCGCGGTGATCGCGGTCGGCGTCGTGGTGGTGGTCCTGGTCATCTTCGTCGAGCAGGCGCAGCGCCGGATCCCGGTCCAGTACGCGAAGCGCATGATCGGCCGCCGCGCGTTCGGCGGCACCTCGACCTACATCCCGCTGAAGGTCAACCAGGCCGGTGTCATC
The DNA here is from genome assembly GCF_042741245.1 of Kitasatospora sp. NPDC058965. Lineage (NCBI taxonomy): Bacteria > Bacillati > Actinomycetota > Actinomycetes > Kitasatosporales > Streptomycetaceae > Kitasatospora > Kitasatospora sp. NPDC058965. Next base: position 1,174 of record NZ_JBHYKG010000099.1, on the reverse strand, counting down.
CCGGTCATCTTCGCCTCCTCGCTGCTGTACATCCCGGCGCTGGTCGCGCAGTTGACCAACAGCAAGGCGGGCTGGGCGGTCTGGATCCAGAACAACTTCACCAAGGGTGACCACCCGATCTACATGATCTCGTACTTCGTGCTGATCGTGTTCTTCGCCTTCTTCTACGTCGCGATCTCCTTCAACCCCGAAGAAGTTGCCGACAACATGAAGAAGTATGGTGGCTTCATTCCCGGTATCCGTGCCGGTCGGCCGACCGCCGAATACCTTAACTACGTGCTGACCCGCATCACCTGGCCGGGTTCGCTCTACCTGGGCCTCATCGCGCTGATCCCGATGATCGGCCTGGTCGCCCTCAACGCGAGCACCACGATCCCGTTCGGTGGCACCAGCATCCTCATCATCGTCGGTGTCGGACTCGAAACTGTGAAGCAGATCGAGAGCCAGCTCCAGCAGCGTAATTACGAAGGGTTCCTCCGCTGATGCGTATCGTCCTCGTCGGACCTCCCGGGGCCGGGAAGGGTACTCAGGCGAACCTGCTCGCCAAGACCCTGTCCATTCCCCACATCTCGACCGGTGACCTGTTCCGGGCCAACATCAGCCAGGGCACCCCGCTGGGTGTCGAGGCGAAGAGCTACATGGACCAGGGCCAGCTCGTCCCGGACGAGGTGACCATCGGGATGGCCAAGGACCGGCTCCTGCAGTCGGACACCGCCGGCGGTTTCCTGCTCGACGGCTTCCCGCGCAACCTGGCCCAGGCCAAGGCGCTGGACGAGTTCCTCACCGAGCAGGGCATCGCCGTGGACGGGGTGCTCGACCTGGAGGTCCCCGAGGACGAGGTGGTCAAGCGCATCGCCGGCCGCCGCATCTGCCGCAACAACGGCGCCCACGTCTTCCACGTGGTGTACAACCCGCCGGCCGTCGAGGGCGTCTGCGACGAGTGCGGTGGCGAGCTGTACCAGCGCTCGGACGACACCGAGGAGTCGGTGCGCACCCGGCTGGAGGTCTACCACACGGAGACCGAGCCGATCATCGACTACTACGTCCAGCAGCAGCTGGTGACGACCATCCCCGCGCTGGGCAAGGTGGACGAGGTCACCCAGCGCGCGGTGGACGCGCTGAAGAAGTAACCACCCGCGTACCTCCCGCACGGCCGCGGCACCCCGAACCGGGG
>NZ_JBHYKG010000098.1:0-26911 GCF_042741245.1 Kitasatospora sp. NPDC058965 | reverse complement strand
GGCCGTCGGTGCGCCGCCAGGGACTCGAACCCCGGACCCGCTGATTAAGAGTCAGCTGCTCTAACCAACTGAGCTAGCGGCGCCTGCTGACCTGGGAAACAGTACACGACGTGCGGGGAAACGCCGAATCGTGCCCGGGTGGCCGCGCCGGGCCGGGCGGGCCCGGCGGCGCTACCCGGCGGGGTGGTGGCAGGCGGCCGCGTGCGGGGCGACCGGGTCCAGAACGGGCGCCTCGCGTTCGCAGCGCGGACGCTGCGCGGCGGACAGGCCCGCGTAGACCGGGCAGCGCGGGCGGAACGGGCAGCCGACGGCGCGCGTGGTGGGGGAGGGCGGGTCGCCCGGGAGCAGGATGCGCTCGCGGCGGCGCTCGGCGACCGGGTCGGGGAGCGGGACGGCGGAGAGCAGCGCCCGGGTGTAGGGGTGCTGCGGGGTGTCGAAGACCTCGGCCACCGGACCCTGTTCGACGGTGCGGCCCAGGTACATCACGCTGACCCGGTCGGCCAGGTGCCGGATCACCGAGAGGTCGTGCGAGACGAACAGGTAGGCCAGCCCGAGCTCGGCCTTCAGCCGGCGCAGCAGGTTGAGCACGCCGGCCTGGATCGAGACGTCCAGGGCCGAGACCGGCTCGTCCAGCACCAGCAGCTCCGGCTCCACCGCCAGCGCCCGGGCGATCGAGACGCGTTGCCGCTGGCCGCCGGAGAACTCGTGCGGGTAGCGGGTGGCGTGGGCCGGCTCCAGGCCGACCTGGGTGAGCAGCCGGGGGATCCGGTCGGCGATCCGGGCCCGGTCGGCGCCCTGGGCGCGCAGCGGCTCGGCGATGATGTCGCCGACCGGCAGCCGCGGGTCCAGGCTGGCCATCGGGTCCTGGAAGACGATCTGCACCCGGGCGCGCAGCCGGTGCGCGGCCTCGGCGGAGAGCGCGGCGGTGTCCTGGCCCAGGACCGCGATCCGTCCCGCCTCGGGCCGGCGCAGGCCCAGGACCTCGAACAGGGTGGTGGACTTGCCCGAACCCGATTCGCCGACCAGGCCGAGGGTCTCGCCGGCGCGGATGTCCAGCCGCACCCCGTCCACGGCGTGCACCTCGCCGACCTTGCGCTTGAAGACGGTGCCCCGGAGCACCGGGAAGGTCTTGCGCAGCCCCGCCACCTCCAGCACCGGCGGCAGCGACTCGCGGTCGGCGGGGGCCGGGGCCGGCGGCAGGTCGGGCACCGGGTAGACCTCGGCGGGTGCCGGCCGGTCGGCGGCCAGCTCGGCCGAGCGCAGGCAGGCGGCCAGGTGCCCGGCGGGCCCGGTCAGCGCCGGCTCGGCGGTGCGGCACTCGGGCAGCACCAGCGGGCAGCGGTCGGCGAACGGGCACCCCGGCGCCAGCGCGTGCAGCGCGGGCGGCTGGCCGGGAATGGGCACCAGCGGTCCGCCGGCCCGGTCCAGTCGGGGCACCGCACCGATCAGCCCCAGGGTGTAGGGGTGGTGCGGTGCGGCGAACAGCGCGTCCACCGGCGCGCTCTCCACCACCCGGCCCGCGTACATCACGGCGACCCGGTCGGCCATCTGCGCGATCACCCCGAGGTCGTGGCTGACCAGCACCAGGGCCGCGCCGGTCTCGCGCCGCGCGGTGCGCAGCACGTCCAGCACCTGGGCCTGGATGGTCACGTCGAGGGCGGTGGTCGGTTCGTCGGCGAGCAGGACGTCCGGTTCGTTGGCCACCGCCATGGCGATCATGGCGCGCTGGCGCATGCCGCCGCTGAACTCGTGCGGGAAGTTGTCCAGTGCCCGGGCCGGGTCGGGGATGCCGACCAGGTCCAGCAGCTCGGCGGCCCGGCGGCGGGCGGCGGCCCGGTCCACCCGCTGGTGCACCCGGACCGCCTCGGCGATCTGGTCGCCGATCCGGAAGACCGGGGTGAAGGCGGAGAGCGGGTCCTGGAAGACCATCGCGATCCGCCGGCCGCGGATCCCGGCGAGCTCGCGGGCGGGCAGGCCGACCAGCTCGCGCCCGTCGAGCGCGACCGAGCCGCGCACGGTGGCGGTGCCGGGCAGCAGGCCGAGCACGGCCAGCGCCGTGACGGACTTGCCGGAGCCGGACTCGCCGACGATGCCCAGCGTCTCGCCGCGCGACAGGGTGAGGTCCACGCCGCGCACCGCGGTGGTGGCCGCCCGGCCGCGGGCGGCGGCGAACTCCACCCGCAGGTCGTGGACGGCGAGCAGGGGGGCGGTCGTGGTGGTCACGCGGTGGCCTTGTCGACGGTCGGGACGGGGGAGTCGGTGCGCGGCGCGGGCACCCGGCGGGCGGACCGGCGGGCGCTGCGGGCGGGCCGCCGGCCGGCCTCGCTGGTCGGGTCGAGCGCGTCGCGCAGCCCGTCGCCGACCAGGTTGACCGCCAGCACGAACAGGACCAGCAGGCCGGCCGCGAAGTAGAAGGTCCACGGGTAGGTGGGCGCGGTGTCGGTGTCGTCGGCGATCAGGGTGCCGAGCGAGACGTCCGGGGCCTTCACGCCGAAGCCGAAGTAGGAGAGCGCCGTCTCGCTCATCACGGCGGAGCCGACCGCGATGGTGGCGTCGACGATCAGGTAGGAGGCGCAGTTCGGCAGGATGTGCCGCCAGATCACCTGCAGTGGGCGCACCCCCATGAACTCCGCGGCCCGGACGAACTCGCGCTCCTTCAGCGAGATGGTCATCGAACGGACCACCCGGGCGGTGATCATCCAGTTGAACGCGGCGAGCAGCACCACGAAGGCGAGCCACCCGGCGCTGCGCAACCGCGGCGAGATGATGGTGATCACCAGGAAGCCGGGGAAGACCAGCATCAGGTCCACGAAGAAGATCAGCAGCCGGTCGGTCCAGCCGCCGAAGTACCCGGCGCAGGCGCCCACCAGCCCGGCCAGCACGGTGGACAGCAGCGCCACCAGCAGACCGATGATCAGCGACTTCTGCAGCCCCCGCAGGGTCTGCGCGTAGACGTCCTGGCCCAGCCCGCCGGTGCCGAACCAGTGCTGGGCGGAGGGGGGTTGGCGCAGCGAGGCGTAGTCGACGTCGGTGTAGCTCCAGTGCGTCAGGTACGGGCCGACGAAGGCCAGCAGGAAGAGCAGCAGCACCACGGTGCCGCCGACCAGCACGCCGGGGGCGGCCAGCAGGCGGGCCGCCACCAGGCGGCCGCGTCCCGCGCCGGGTCCGGTCGTCGTCGGGGATCCACTGGTCATCAGCCACGCACCCGGGGGTCGAGGGCGGCGTGCAGGGTGTCGGCGAGGAAGCCGGAGGCCAGCACGGTGACCGCGGTGAACAGGTTGACCGCGACCACGGAGTTGGTGTCGCTCTCCCGGATCGCGTTGATGAACCACTCGCCCATGCCGTGCCAGCCGAAGATCGTCTCGGTGAAGACCGCACCGGTGAAGATGGACAGGAAGTTGTAGGCGAACAGCGTCGACATCGGGATCACCGCGGTGCGCAGCCCGTGCTTGAGCAGCGCCCGGCGGCGGCTGAGCCCCTTGGCCTCGGCGGTGCGCAGGTAGTCCGAGCCGAGCACGTCCAGCATGGTGCCGCGCTGGTAGCGGCTGTACGTGGCCAGGCCGGTGAGCGCGAGCGACAGGGTGGGCAGCAGCAGGTGCACGCCCCAGTCGGCCAGGTGCGCGCCGATCCCCCCGGTCAGCCCCGGCGTCTCGTAGCCGGTGAAGTTGATCAGCTGGTGGCCGGAGGCCTGGTTGGCGGCGATGGCTCCGTTCTTGAGGAACAGGGCCAGTAGGAAGACTGGGGTGGAGAGCAGCACGAACGAGCCGATGGTCAGCGCCCGGTCGGAGATCCGGTACTGGCGCACCGCGCTCCAGGCACCGGCCAGCACGCCGAGCAGCATGCCGAGCAGACTGCCGACCACCAGCAGCCGCAGCGAGACCCAGATCCGGCGGCCGAAGTCCGCGTTCACCGAGGTGTCGTGGATGGTGCGGCCGAGGTCGCCGTGGAGCGCGCCCCCGGCCCAGTGGCCGAACCGGACCACCACCGGAGTGCGGTCGTTGATGCCCAGCGCGGTCAACTGCCGGTCCACCGAGGCGGCCGAGGGGCGCGGGTGCTTCTCTTCGAAGTAGGCGCGCGGGTCGAGCGCCGCGCTGGAGAGCGCATAGGCCAGGAAGACCGCGGCGACCAGCAGGACCAGGTAGTAGGCGAGCCGCTTCGCCAGATAGCGCAGCATCAGCGGCCGCCGGGCGGAGCCGGGATCATGACCAATTGCCTTCGTAGCAGGGATGGTTGGTGCAGCTTCGCGCAGCGGAATTCTGACCACCGGCCGAACGTTCGGTCAAGACTCGTGCAGCCGTCGGATCGGATTTCCGGAGAACTGCCAGGTCAGAGTCTTGCACCCGGTTTTGGCCGCGGTGTTGCGATCACATTGCCCGGGATGACGATCGATCAGAAGTGAACACCGAACCCTGGTGGGCGAACTGAAGCGCTGTTACGTTCTGCTCACCGACTCGGAGACTTGTCTGCCCACCTTCAAGTCTCGCCACACCCGCCTTCGAACCGGAGGAGCTCCGCCATGGATGCCACCGCACCCGTGCACCGCCGCCCGGCCGCCCTGCTGGTCGCCGCCGGCGCGCTCGCCCTGGCCCTGACCGGCTGCGGTGCCGGCGGGAGTTCGGGCAACAGCTCGGACGCCGGGAAGAGCGCCCAGCCCAGACTCGACGCCCAGGACATCAACCCGCAACCACTGGACAAGCTGAAGGACGGCGGCGAGCTGCGCGAGCCGCTGCAGCAGTGGGTCACGCAGTGGAACCCGTTCCAGGTGGACGGCACCTACGGCGACGCGGTGGAGATCATGAAGATGATCGAGCCGCTGCTCTTCCGGGTCGACGCCACCGGCACCTACCGGCCGGTGCCGGAGTTCCTGCAGTCCGCCACCGTGGTGTCCACCTCGCCGCAGGTGGTGCTCTACAAGCTCAACCCCAAGGCGGTCTGGTCGGACGGCAAGCCGCTGAGCTACCTCGACTTCAAGGCGCTCTGGCAGGCCGCGAACGGCAAGAACCCGGACTTCAACGCGGCCACCACCACCGGCTACGACCAGATCGGCGACGTCTCCCAGGGGGCCGACGCCACCGAGGTCAAGGTCACCTTCGACAAGCCGTTCGCCGACTGGCAGAGCCTGTTCTACCCGCTGCTGCCGGCCGCGGGGATCGCCACCCCGGAGGCCTTCAACAAGGGCTGGCTGGAGAAGGTGCCGATCACCGGCGGCGCGTTCAAGATCGGCTCGCTGGACAAGTCGGCGCAGACCATCACCGTGGTGCCGGACCCCACGTGGTGGGGGAACAAGCCCAAGCTGGACAAGTTCGTCTACCGGGTGATGGCGACCCCGGCGATCACCCAGGCCTTCCTCAACAACGAGGTGGACTACGCCGCCGCCAACCGGGCCGACTCCTACAGCCAGTTGAAGGCCAGCCCGAACGCGGTGATCCGCTCGGCCAGCCCGTGGGACGAGGTGCACATCTCCTTCGGCTCCAACGGCGCACTGGCCGACCAGAAGGTGCGCCAGGCGCTCGGCAAGGCGTTGGACCGGGCCTCGCTGACCAAGGTGGTGAACCAGGGCGTGCCGATCCAGTTCCCGCTGCTCGGCAACCACATCCTGATGACCAACCAGGCCGGCTACCAGGACAATTCGGGGGAGTGGGGGAAGTACGACCCGGCCGCCGCCAAGCAGTTGCTGAGCGCGGCCGGCTGGCAGGAGAACGGCTCCGGCCCGCGGACCAAGGACGGCCAGTCGCTGGAGCTGCACTTCGTGATCTCGGACGGCTCCCCGCAGACCACCGTGGACCTGGCCACCGCGACCCAGAACATGCTGCAGCAGGTCGGGGTGAAGCTGGACGTCGACAAGGTGCCGGCCAACGACTTCGACGAGAAGTACCTCGACGTCGGCAAGTTCGACCTCGCCACCTGGCGCAACACCGGCTCCTTCCCGCCCTCGGCGATCCTGCCGTTCTACCAGGCGCCGCAGGGGGACAACGTGTTCCAGAACTTCTCCAAGCTGAGCACCCCGGAGATCGACGGCCTGCTCAAGCAGGCCGCGGCAACCCTGGACCCGGTGCAGGCGGCCAAGCTCTACAACCAGGCGGACGCCAGGATCTGGGAGCTCGGTCACACCGTGGAGCTCTACCAGCGCCCGCAGGTGACGGCGTACCGCAAGGGGCTGGCCAACTTCGGCGCCAGCGGGCTGGCCGACACCGACTACACCAAGGTCGGCTGGGAGAAGTGACGGTGGGCCGGCGGCGCTGAACGGGCGCGCTGTCGGGCAGCGCGGTGATCACGAGGCCGGAGGGCGTCGGGAAGGGAGCCCTCCCCGAACTCGCCGCACCGGCCTTGACCTTCCGCGATGCCCGCAGGACGCCCTTCTCGCCGTGCCACTGGGAAGGAATGTATCGGGGCAATCGGGGCGGACGCATCCCGCGACACCCGTCGGCCGCGACCTGTCGGGAACGGTGTCACCCGGTTCGCGCACGTCGGCGTCAACTCGGCTTGACGCCAGCGGGAGCCGGACGTCGGCGACCGGGTGGGCTCGGCCGTGACCGGCGGTCGCGGTGCGTGCGCAGACCACTCCCGACTGTCACCATCGGCTCGGGGGTGGCCCGCTCCCGTCCGTCCGAGCCGGGAGGCGCACCGCCGATGACCAGCAGTCCCACCGCCCAGACCCGTGACGTCGTGGTGCGCCGGATGGTGCCGCGGCGGCGGGACGAGGCGCACCGCACGGCCACCCCGCTGGAGCTCTTCTTCGACCTCTGCTTCGTGGTCGCGGTGGCCCAGGCGGGGCGGCAGCTGGCGGTGGCGCTGGCCGAGGGGCACCTGCGGGTGGCCCTGGTCGGCTACCTGTTCGCATTCTTCGCCGTGTGGTGGGCCTGGATGAACTTCACCTGGTTCGCCTCCGCCTACGATTGCGACGACGTGCCGTACCGGATCACCACGCTGGTGCAGATCACCGGTGCGCTGATCCTGGCGGCCGGCATCCCGCGGCTGTTCACCGAGCGGGACTTCACCCTGGGCGTGCTGGGCTACGTGGTGATGCGGCTGGCCCAGGTCACCCAGTGGCTGCGGGCCGCGCAGGGCGAGCAGGGCGCGGCCCGGCGGATGGCCCGCGGCTACGCGGCCGGGATCGCGCTGGTGCAGCTGGGCTGGGTGCTGGTGCTGCTGCTGCCGGCCTCGGCGGTGCCCTGGGTCTTCCCGCTCGGCGTGCTGGCGGAGTTGGCCGTCCCGGCGGTGGCCGAGCGGCGGGTGCAGAGCACCTGGCACCCGCACCACATCGCCGAGCGGTACGGGCTGTTCACCCTGATCGTGCTCGGCGAGACGGTCTCGGCCGCCACCGTCGCGGTGCAGAGCGCGGTGGACGAGCACGACGCGCTCGGCGAGTTGGTGCCGATCGCGATCGGCGGGCTGCTGCTCTGCTTCGCCGCCTGGTGGATCTACTTCGCCGCGCCGATCCACCAGCACCTGCGGTCCAACCGGCAGGCTTTCCTGTGGGGTTACGGCCACTTCGTGGTGTTCGGCGCGGCCGCCGCGATCGGGGCGGGGCTGGAGGTGGCGGTGGAGCACGCGGTGGGCAAGGCGCACGTCTCGGCCGCGGCCGCCACCGCCGCCGTCACCGTGCCGGCGGCGCTCTACCTGTTCACGGTGTGGCTGCTGCACTCGCGGCACGGCAAGCGCGGCACCGCGCAGTGGGTGCTGCCGGTGGCGGCGGTCGCCGTGCTGCTCTGCACGCTGCTGGGCGGGTCCGGGGTGCCGGCGGCCGGCCTGGTGGCGGCGGCCGCGGTGGCGGTGGGGGTGTGGCTGCACGCCCGACCGTCGGCGCTGCCTGCGACCATCGACTGACCGCCGCCGTCCTGGGAGGAACCCCCGTGCCGCTCGCCGACCTGCCCTACGCCCACCTGCTCCAGCCGCACTCCGGGCCGCTGCGCCGGGACGAGCGGTACGACACCGCGCACTTCGACGCCCTGGAGCTGACGGGGGCGCAGGCGGGCGGGGCGAGCTTCCTGGAGTGCGCCTTCACCGGGGTGACGGTGAGCGAGGGCAAGCTCCGCCAGGCCCGGTTCGTCGAGGTCTGGCTGGAGGGCTGCCGGCTGGTCGCCACTGACCTGGCGGACACCGAGTGGCAGGACGGCACCGTGACCGGCAGCCTGCTCGCCGGCGTCGCCGTCCACGGCGCGCAGCTGCGCCGGCTGACGCTGCGCCAGTGCAAGCTGGAGGCGGTCAACCTGCGGGCCGCGGTGCTGCGCGAGGTGGTGTTCGAGGACTGCCAGCTGCGGGACGTGGACTTCGGCGGGGCGAAGCTGACCAAGGTCTCCTTCCCGGGCAGCTCGCTGGAGCAGGTCCGGTTCGGCCGGGCCCGGCTCGCCGAGGTCGACCTGCGCGGGGCCACCCGGCTGGACCTGCCCGACGGGCACGAGGGCCTGCGCGGCGCGGTGATCTCCACCCACCAGCTGCTGGAGCTCGCCCCGCAGTTCGCCCGGGCGCTCGGCGTCACGGTGAAGGACGGGTAGGCCGGACAACTCGGGGCGGCCCGCAGTTCACCGCGCGGCCGCCCGCTGACGCCCGGGAGAACAGTCCGACAATCCTCGGTCCGGGGTCTCGGCAGGGCAGCACCCGGTGGTCCAGGATGGCGCGCGGTCCAGTTGTACACACAACCTGATCCCGCTGGTGAGACCGAAGGGTTGGCGATTCCCCGATGACAGAGCTGAGCCGCAGGACGTTCATGGCGGCCTCCGCCGCGACCGCGGCCGGTGCCGCCGTCGCCGGCACGGTGGGCGCCGCGCCCACCCGGGCGGCCGCCGCCACGCCCGCCGGCACCACCGGCACCATCACCGACGTCCAGCACGTGGTGATCCTGATGCAGGAGAACCGCAGCTTCGACCACTACTTCGGCACCCTGCAGGGCGTGCGCGGCTTCGGCGACAAGGCCACCATCCTGCTCTCCGGCGGCTACTCGGTCTTCAACCAGCCCAACAGCGGCTCCCGGCAGTACCCGTGGGCGTTCAGCTCGGGCAGCAGCGAGCTGGTCTCGCAGTGCAACGGCGACCTCTCGCACGCCTGGTCCGACCAGCACGCCGCCTGGAACGGCGGCAAGATGGACGCCTGGGTCTCCGCCAAGCGCACCAACCGCACCCTGGGCTACCTGCAGCGCGCCGACATCCCGTTCCACTACGCGCTGGCCGACAACTGGACCGTCTGCGACGCCTACCACTGCTCGGTGCTCTCGGCCACCGGCCCGAACCGCACCTACCACTGGTCCGGCATGATCGACCCGAGCGGCACCGCGGGCGGCCCGGCGTACGACGGCGGCGACGAGTCCGGCCTGAAGTGGCAGACCTACGCCGAGGCGCTGGAGGCCGCGGGCGTCTCCTGGAAGGTCTACCAGAACGCCGCGGACAACTTCGGCGACAACGCGCTGGCCTACTTCTCCCAGTTCTCCGGCGCGCCGGCCGGCAGCGCGCTGGCGGTCAAGGGCATGGGCTCGGTGCCGAAGGTCACCGGCCGCACCCCCGACGACATCGCGGCCGCGATCAAGGCCGACGTGGTGGCCGGCACCCTGCCGCAGGTCTCCTGGATCGTCGCGGACCAGCAGTCCTCCGAGCACCCGTACGCCACCCCGGAGGACGGCGCGCACTTCGTGCACATGGTGATGGACGCGCTGAACGCCGACGCGAACGTCTTCAACTCCACGGTGCTGCTGATCAACTACGACGAGAACGACGGCTTCTTCGACCACGTGCCGCCGCCGGCCGCCCCGGCGGGCACCGCCGGGGAGTTCTACAGCGGCACCAACATCGGTCTCGGCTTCCGCGTCCCGCTGATCGCCGTCTCGCCCTGGACCCGCGGCGGCTGGGTCAACTCCGAGGTCTTCGACCACACCTCGGTGCTGCGCTTCATGGAGAAGTGGACCGCGGCGCTCGGCACCCCGGCCTCCTGCGTCAACATCAGCGCCTGGCGCCGGTCCGTCTGCGGCGACCTGACCAGCGTCTTCGACTTCGCCAACCCGGTCTACGGGATGCCGAGCCTGCCCGACACCTCGCAGACCATCGGCCTGTCCACCTGCGGCCCGCTGTCCAACCCCGCGCCGGTGAACAACGCGCTGCCCGCGCAGGAGAGCGGCACCCGGCCGGCCCGCGCGCTGCCCTACCAGCCGAACGCCAACCTGGACCACCTGGAGTTCGGCACCGGCGGCGTGATCAAGGTCTGGCTCGCGATGGACAACGCCCAGGGCACCGGCAGCAGTTCGGCGCACTTCGCGGCCTACGCCAACGCCTACCGCAGCGGCGGCCCGTGGCAGTACACGGTCGCGCCGGGCGGCTCGACCAGCGACTTCTTCAACTGCGGCACCAACTACGGCGCCGGCAAGTACGACCTGACGGTGGTCGGCCCCAACCGGTTCCTGCGCCGCTTCACCGGCGACGCCACCAAGGCCGGCAAGACCTGCGCGGCGACCGCCTCCTACGCGGCCGCCCCGGACACCGGCAAGACGGCGGTCTGGTTCAAGCTCGCCAACGCCGGCACCGCGGCGGTGACCTTCACCATCACCTCCAACCAGTACCGCAGCGGCAGCTGGACCTACACCGTGCAGCCGGGCGCCAACGTCAGCGACTACTTCAACCAGGTCGCGCTCTGCAACGGCTGGTACGACTTCACCGTCACGGTGTCCTCGGACAGCAGCTGGTCGCAGCGGTTCACCGGCCACCTGGAGACCGGCGCGACCAGCGTCACCGGCTGAGCCCGGTCCTGACCCCTGGTCATGGTCTAGTCCACATAGCGAAAATCCCCGTCCGGCCGGGCGTCCCGGTGGTACCACTGGCCCCTGCCGGAGGGGGTGGCCCCCTTCGTCGCCGACGAACGGGGGCCCTCGTGCTTCAGCTCGCAACCGCCGCCCCGCCGGGGCTGTTCGGCCGGGCCCACCGCAGGGCCAGCACCGGGCTCGCCGCCATGAACGCGCTGGTGGGCTGCGCGGCCTTCGGACTGATGACCACGGTGCCGGTGGCGGTGCGCGAGCTGCACGGCCTGCGGCTCTACGCGCTGGCCTACGGCGGCTTCGTCACCGCCGGACTGTTCGGCGGCGTGGTGGCCGGACGGGCGGCCGACCGGTTCGGTGCCCGGCGGCCGCTGGCGGCCGGGCTGGCCCTGTCGGTGCTGGCGCTGCTGCTGTGCGGCAGTGCCGGCTCGGTCTGGCACCTGGTCGGCGCCCGCTGCCTGGACGGGTTCGCGGCGGCGCTGGTGACGGTCGGCGTGAACGTCTCGGTGGCCCGCGCCTACCCCGCCGACCTGCGGCCCAGGGCCCTGTCGCTGATGGCGAGCGCCTGGGTGGTGCCGTCCCTGGTGGGGCCGCCGCTGGCCGGTGCGGTGACCGAGTGGGTGGGCTGGCGCTGGGTCTTCCACGGCCTGGCGGTGCTCACCGCGCTCAGTGCGGCGGGGCTGGCGGTGGTGCCCGGCCGGCGCGGCGGGCCGGCCGCGGCGACGGTGCGCACCGGGCTCGGGGCCGGTGCGCTGGTGGCGGTGGGCGCCGGGATCCTGCAACTGGCCGGTTCGGGGACGGACGCGGCGCACCTGCTGCTCGCGCTGCCGGGGCTCGGGCTGCTGCTGGCCGGGCTGCCGCGGCTGCTGCCGCCCGGCACGCTGCGCGCGGCCCGGGGCCTGCCCGCGGCGGTGCTGCTCAGCGCGATCGGCTCCGGCGGCTACTTCACCCTGGAGTCGTTCGTGCCGCTGGTCATGGTGACGGAGCGCCACATCCCGCCCGCGGTGCAGGGGTTGGCCTTCGCCGGTGGGGCGGTCGCCTGGGCCGCGGCGTCCTGGGCGCAGGGCCACCTGTGGGCCGGGGTGGCCCGGCACCGGCTGGTCCGGGCCGGGACGGCGGTCGTCCTGCCGGCCGCCGTGCTCGGGGCGCTGGGCGTGCTGCCGGTGCTGCCCGGCGCGACCGCCGGGGCCGCGCTGGTGGTGGCGGCGGTCGGGATGGGGCTGCTGGCCCCCAGCCTGCTGGTCCTGCTGATGGCGCAGTGCCCGCCGGCCGAGCAGGGCTACTGGACCGCCGCCTTCCAGACCGCCCGGGGGTTGGGCCAGGTGCTGGTGATGGCGGTGGCCGGGGCGCTCTACACGGCGGCGGGCCGGCACGGCGGCGCGGGCCTGGCGGTGGTGGTGGCGGTGGCCCTGGCCGGGGTGCTGGTGGCGGGCCGGGTGGCGCCCCGGCCCTGACCGGCGGTCAGTCCCGGGCGTCGGGGTAGCCCGCGGTGCCGACGCAGGCCTCGTTGCCCTCGGGGTCGGCCAGCACCCAGTGGCCCGGCGCGTACGCGTCGCTGACCAGCGTGCCGCCCGCGGCCAGCGCGGCCGCGATCCGGTCCGCGGCCCGGTCGTACGGGACCCAGACGTCCACGTGCAGGCAGTTGCGCTCGGTGCGGGGCGCGTCCAACTGCTGGAAGTAGAACGGGGCGCCGCGCCGGCGCGGGTCGATCAGGTCCTCGGGGCTGCCGCTGCGGACGTCGTAGCCCAGCAGTGCGCGCCAGAACGCCGCCACCGCCGGGACGTCGAGCGCGTCCACGGTCACCTGCACGGTGCCGACCGCGGCCGGGTCGGCCACCAGGCCCAGCCCGGCCGCGGTGGCGGAGACCGCCCGGGCCAGCTCGACCGTCTCCTCGGTGAGCCCGTAGTAGTCCGGGTCGACCGTGATCAGCCGGACCGTCACCCCGTCCTGGCGCACGTCCACGTCCGGGTTGCCCGCCGAGGTGCCGGGCAGGTCGGCCAGCGCGGTCAGCAGTCGGGCGCCCAGTGCGAGCGAACCGGTGCGGAAGTACGCGCAGGCGCCCTCGCCCAGCACCCGCCAGTCGGCCAGGTCGGGAGTCTCGTGGAACTGCTTGGCGCGGAGGCGATTCGTCATGATCGAACCCTAGTGCCGCGTCAGGCAACCTTCGCCCCGTCGCGACCCGCCCCCAGCCTTCGGCCGGGAGGTGCCCCCAGGCACGCACTCTCGCCGCACCGGACGAAAACCCAAGTACGACCCAGTACGAGGGCCTCCGCCCGGCACGCCGAGAGCACGCACCGGACGCCGCTCCTTGACGGGCAAAGGTTGCCTGACGCGGCACTAGCCAGGGTCAGCTTTCCAGGACCAGCTTCAGCAGGTCGCGCAGCGCGGCCTGCTGCCCGGCGTCCAGCGCGGCCAGCGGGTCCGCGGCGAACGGCATCCGGACCCGCAGGTCGGCCAGCACCACCAGGCCCGGTCCGGTGGCGGCGACCAGCTTGACCCGCCGGTCGGCCGGGTCCGGTCGGCGCTCGACCAGGCCGCGCGCGGTCAGCCGGTCCACGATCGCGGTCACGTTGGACGGCTCGGCGTGCAGCCGCGCCGCGATCTCCCGCATCGGCACCGGCGACCCGGCCGCCTGCAGTGCCTTGGCCTGCAGCGGGGTCAGCCGGTGCGCCCCGGCGGCGGCCTCCGACTCCTCGGCGTAGCGGCGGTTGACGGCGGCGAAGAGGCCGAGGACCTCCCGGGTGAGTGCGGGCGGCGGCGGTGTGGACATGCGGGCCAGTCTACCGAGGTGCTTGACAAGCTGAAATGTCCCACCCCATAGTTATGAAGCATATTGGTTATGACTCATAAGGAAATGGGGCTGCGGCGATGACCGAGACCAAGACCGTGCTGATCACCGGTACCTCCTCCGGCATCGGCCTGGCCACCGCGGTGGCGGCGGCCCGGGCCGGCTGGCGGGTGCTGGCCACCATGCGGGACACCGCCAAGGCCGGCCCGCTGCTGGCCGCCGCGGCGGCGGCCGGGGTGCGCGACGCGATCGAGGTGCGCGCGCTGGAGGTGACCGACCCCGCCTCGGTGCAGGCCTGCCTGGCGGGCCTGGACCGGCTGGACGCACTGGTCAACAACGCCGGGGCCGGCCACCTGGGCACCCTGGAGCAGGAGAGCGTGGCCGCGGTGCGCGCGGTGCTGGAGGTCAACTTCTTCGGCGTGCTCAACGTGACCCGGGCCGCGCTGCCGCTGCTGCGCGCCGCCGGCGGCCGGCTGATCGCCGTCACCAGCGTGGGCGGGGTGGTCGGCCAGCCGTTCAACGAGGCGTACTGCGCGGCCAAGTTCGCGGTCGAGGGGTACTTCGAGTCGCTGGCCCCGGTGGCGGCGAGCGTCGGGGTGTCGGTCAGCGTGGTGGAGCCGGGCGCCGTGGGCAGCGAGTTCGTCGCCAACGTCGGCTTCACCGAGGACCTGGTGGAGCAGGCCGGACCGTACGCCCCCGCGCTGGTGAACTACCTGGCCCGGACCAGGGACGCGTTCGCCAACGCGCAGACCCCGGAGCAGGCGGCCGCCCCGATCGTCGAGCTGCTGGCCGCCGAGCGCCCGGCCTTCCGGATCCAGACCTCGGACGCGGCCCGCGCCTTCACCGCCGCCAAGCTGTCCGACGCCGACGGCGCGCGGGTGCAGGCGCTGACCGCCGGCTGGATCGCCTGACACCGCCCGACGTGCGGCGTGCCGTGACCGGTGCCATGTTGGGACTGCCCAGGTCGATCGAACCGCGAGGAGGAGACATGGGCCTGATGGACAAGCTCAGGGGCATGATGGGCGACCACGGCGAGAAGGCCGCCCAGATGGCCGACACCGCCAAGGAGAAGGCCACGGACGCCGGACAGCAGGCCGCCGAGCACATGCCGGCGCCCGCCGCGGACGCGATGGGGAACCTCACCGGCAAGGGCGCCCAGGACGGCGAGGAGCAGCTGCAGCAGGCCGAGACGGACATGGAGAGCGAGGGCGGCCACGAATGGGAGCGGTAGGCCGCCGCTGATCCGTTCCGCGCGGGGCGGGCCCGGGAGACCGGGCCCGCCCCGCGTCCGCGTGCGCCGGCCCTACGGCCGGGGCGGCAGCGGCGGGCGGCGCAGGTCGGGCCGCGGCGTGTCGACCGGCGGGGGAGCGGCGGACGGGTGCGCGTGCAGCAGTTCCAGCGCCACCCGGACCGCCTCGGCCAGCTCGGTGTTGCGCCCGGCGGCCCAGTCGGCGGGCGAGCGCAGCACCGGGATGTCCGGCGCCACCCCGTGGTTCTCCACCCCGTAGCCGTGGCCCTCGACGAACCAGGAGGCGGTGGTCGGGATCTGGATCTGGGTGCCGTCGCCGAGCCCGTGCCGGCCGATGGTGCCCACCACGCCGCCCCAGGTGCGCCGGCCGACCACGGGGCCGAGGCCGAGCAGCTTCACCGCCAGGATGATCACGTCCCCGTCCGAGCTGGTGGCCTCGTCGGCCAGCGCCACCACCGGGCCGCGCGGCGCGTCCCGCGGGTAGCGCACCGCGCGCCGGCCCCGGGTGCGGTCCCAGCCCAGCACCCGGCGGGTCAGCTTCTCCAGCACGAGCTCGGAGACGTTGCCGCCGGCGTTGCCGCGCACGTCCAGCACCAGCGCCGGGCGGTCCAGCTCGCGGCGCAGGTCGCGGTTGAACTGGGCCCAGCCGGAGCCGCCCAGGTCCGGGATGTGCAGGTAGCCGCAGAGCCCGTCGCTGAACTCGCGGACCAGCGTCCGGCGGCGGGCCAGCCAGTCCTGGTAGCGGATCGGCCGCTCGTCGGTCAGCGGGGTGACGGCGACCCGGCGCACCGGCCCGTCCGCCCCGCGCCGCACCGCCAGTTCGACGGTGGCCCCGCCCGCGCCGGCCAGCAGCGGGGCCGGGCCGCGCACCGGGTCCGGGGGTCGCCCGCCGACCGCCACCAGTTCGTCGCCCTCGCGCAGGCCGTGCCCGGCCAGCGGGGAGCGGGCCCGCGGGTCCGAGGACTCGCCGAGCAGGATCCGGCGCAGCAGCCAGCGGCCGTCCGGCTCCCGGGCGGCCGAGGCACCGAGCAGGCCGAGCGGCTGCTGCACCGGCGCCGGGCCCTCGCCGCGCCGGGCGGGGGTGACGTAGGCGTGCGAGGTGCCGAGCTCGCCGAGCAGCTCGCGCAGCAGGTCGGCGAAGTCGTCGGGGGAGGCGATCCGGTCCAGCAGCGGCTCGTACTGGGCCACCAGGGCCGGCCAGTCCAGCCCGCCCATCCCCTCGTCCCAGAACTGGTCGCGGACCAGCCGGGCCGCCTCGTGGTAGGCCTGGTGCCACTCCGCCGCCGGCTGCACGGTGTGGGTGATCCGGCGCAGCTCCACCGGGACCGCGGCGCCGGACAGCGCGAGCAGCTTCATGACGCCCGAGCTGAAGGTGGTGAGCGCGCCGCCGTCGCCGGAGACCGCGAAGCCGTCCACCTGCTCCTGCAGGGTGGAGCGGGTGGCGCCGGCCAGGTCGAAGTGCTCCAGCGCCGGGCGGCCGGAGGTGTCGGTGGGGCTGGCGAAGGTCTGGCCGAGCGCGCCGGAGATCGGCCAGCGCAGCCACACCAGGCCGCCGCGCACCGGGGCCGGGGAGGAGTACTTGGAGGCGATCACCGGGAACGGCACCAGTCGGTCGCCGATCCCCTCCGGGTCCACCAGCACGGTGCCGTCGCCCGGGGCCGGGTCGGACTCGTCGCCCACCGGGGCGGCGAACGGCGACGGGGTGTCGGCGGCCAGCGGCACCAGGTACGGGCGGCAGCCGAGCGGGAAGGAGAGGTCGCCGGTGTGCACGTCGTGCACCGGGTCGAAGCCGCGCCAGGAGAGGAAGACCAGGTAGCGGCCGTCCCGGGTGAAGACCGGCTGCTCGTCCTCGAACCGGCCGTCGGTCACGTCCACCGGCAGCGGCTCGACCGGCTGCTCCCCCTCCTCCCGGTCCGGCGCGGCCAGGCGCAGCAGCCGGATCCGGCGCAGCGAGCGGCCGGCGGCCGGCTGGGACCAGGCCAGCCAGTGCGAGTCGGGGGAGAAGGCCAGGCCGCGGATCGGACCGTGGCTGGAGCGGGCCAGCTCGCGCACGGCGCCGTCGGCGGTGTGCACCAGCAGCAGCCGGCCGTCGGAGGCGGCGCAGGCCACCCGGCGCCCGTCGGCGGCGGCCACCAGCTCCAGCACCCGGCCCAGCTGTCCGGCGGCCAGCCGACGGGCCGGGTGGGTCGCGCCGGCGCCGGGCAGCGGGGCCAGTTCGAGCGCGTCCTCGCCCTCGGCGTCGGTCACCCAGGCCACCTCGCCGGTGTGCCCGAGCACCACCGGCAGCCGGGCCCGCACCCCGGGGGTGTCGGCCAGCGCACGGGCCGGGCCGTCCCGGTGGGTCAGCCAGTACAGGCTGCCGCGCACCCCCACCACGCCCGACCGGCCGGTGGCGTCGCAGACCAGGTCGTTGAGGTTGCGGGCGGCGGTCACCTGGTACGGCCGGCGGCCGGCCCGGGCGCCGCCGAGCCGCAGGTCGAGGCGGTGCGGGCCCGGGGCGGCCAGGCCGTCCAGCAGCCAGATGTCGCCGGCGTGCTGGTAGACGATCCGGTGGCCGTCGGTGGCGGCCTCGCGTGCGTAGAAGGTCGCGTGGTCGGTGTGCCGGCGCAGGTCGGAGCCGTCGGGGCGGCAGGAGTAGAGGTTGCCGATGCCCTCGTGGTCGCTCAGGAAGGCGACCCGGCCGTCGACCAGCATCGGGGAGGCGAGGTGGCCCGGCAGGTCGGGCAGCAGCTGGGCGCCGTCCAGCCAGAGCCGGCCGGTGGCCCCGCCGCGGTAGCGCTTCCAGGCGGCGGGCTCGTGCGGGGCCGCGCCGGTGAGCAGCAGGGTGTGCTCGGCGGTGACCTGGGCGTCGCGCACCGGGCCCCAGGGTTCGCGCCGGGCGGGCGAGCCGTCCAGCGGCAACGCGTGCGCCCAGGTGTAGTGGGCGAACGGCTCGTGGTACGAGGTGACGGCGAGCACCTCGCCGGTGGGCAGCCAGCCGCGCACCCGGGTGTCCTGGCTGCCCCAGTAGGTCAGTCGGGTGGCGGGTCCGCCGGCCGCCGGGGTGGTCCACACCTCGGGGGTGAGCGCGGCCCAGCTGGTCCAGGCGACGGTCGCGCCGTCGGGGGAGAGCCTCGGGTGGCTGACCCGGGTGCGGTCGGCCGACAGCCGCCAGGCCCGGCCTGACGCACCGTCCGGTTCGAGCGGGGCCAGCCAGACGTCGTCCTCGGCGGTCAGGGTCAGCAGAGGGCCCGTCAGGTGGGGGAATCGCAGATAGCCGCGCTGCTCGCTCACCCTCCCATCGTTCGGGGGCGGGCAGCGGGCGGCAACCGGAGGCCGCCCGCCGCCCGCCGCCGGTGCGACCGGTCAGGCCGCCCGGGCGGGGCCGCGCAGCGCGGCCCGCTGGACCTTGCCGCTGGGGGTGCGGGGCAGTTCGGCGACGAAGTGGACGGTGCGGGGGTAGGCGTGCGCCGACAGGCCGGTCTTCACCAGGGCCTGCAGTTCGGCGGCCAGACCGGGGCCGGCCGCGGCGCCCTCGCGCAGCACCACGTGCGCCTCGACCACCTCGCCGCGCAGCCCGTCCGGGGCCGCGACCACGGCGGACTCCAGCACCAGCGGGTGGCGGTCCAGCACGGCCTCGACCTCGTGCGGGCCGATCCGGTAGCCGGCCATGATGATCACGTCGTCGTCCCGGGCGGCGAAGAAGAGGTTGCCGCGGTCGTCCTGGTGGCCGGTGTCGCCGGTGTAGTACCAGCGTCCGTCCGGGCTGTACCGCTGCGCGGTCCGGGCGGGCGCGCCGCGGTAGCCGGTGAACCACATCAGCGGGCTCGCCGCCAGGTCCACCACCACCCGGCCCAGCTCGCCGGCGGCGGCGGGCTCGTCCTGCTCGGCCCGGAGCACCCGCACCGACCAGCCCGGCAGCGGCTGACCCATCGAGCCCGGGTGCAGCGACCGGCGCAGCTGCGGTGCCCAGGCGTTGGCCACCACCATGCCGAGCTCGGTCTGCCCGTAGTGGTCGCGCACCGGGATGCCCAGGGTGCGGTGCGCCCAGTCGAGCACCTCGGCGCCCAGCGGCTCGCCGGCCGAGGAGGCGCAGCGCAGCAGCGGGGTGGCGCCGGGGGCCAGCCCGGCCTGCCGCAGCAGTCGGTAGGCGGTCGGTGCGGCGGCGAAGTTGGTCACCCGGCGGCCGGCCAGCACCGCGGTGGCGGTCTCGGCGGTGAACCGGGGCTCGACCAGCAGGCCGGGCCGGCCGAGCGCGAGCGGGCCGATCACCGCCTGGTAGAGGCCGTAGCCCCAGCCCGGGTCGGCGGCGTTCCAGAACACGTCCTCGGCCCGGTGGTCCAGTGCGTGCTCCTGGTAGGAGTGGAAGGCCGCGACCGCCCGCACCGGGACCGGGACCGCCTTCGGGGCGCCGGTGGTGCCGGAGGTGAAGAGCTCGACGAAGGGCTGGTCGCCGCCGACCGCGACCGGCTCGGCCAGCGGCTCGGCGTCCTCCGGCAGCCCGGGCCACCGGGTGCCGCCGTCCGCCCCGACGACCGGGACGACCACCGGCAGCCCGTGCGCCTTGTCCGCCTGGGCGGCGTCGGCCAGCAGCAGCTTCGCGCCGCTGCCGGACAGCCGTGCCGCCACCGCCTGCGGCCCGAACGCGGTGAACAGCGGTACCTGCACCGCGCCGAGCCGCCAGATCGCCAGCAGCGCGACCACCAGCTGCTCGGACTTGCCCATCAGGGTGGCGATCCGGTCCCCGCGGCCGAGCCCGGCGGCGGCCAGCCGGCCGGCCAGCGCGGCCGACCGCTCGCGCAGCCGGCCGTAGGTCAGGTCGGTGGCCGACAGGTCGGCGTGCACGAAGGTGAAGGCGGTGGCCTGCGCCGGGTGCCGGTCGCAGAGCAGCTCCGCGACCGCGGCCCGCGGATCGCCGTACTGCTGGAGCAGGTGGGAGACATCAGGGTCGACGCGCATCGGACTGCCTTGCTGCTCGGAGGGTGGGAGGGGAGGAGGGGCGGACGGGGCCGGGGGGAGCCGGCCCCGTCCGGCCGGCTCAGCCGACCTTGGCGGGCTCCCGCTCGGGCGCCGGGGCGAGGGTCGGGGCCACGATCGTGCCGGCGTTGCGGGCGGCGGCCTTGGAGCCCGGGCGGGCCCAGCGGCGCATCGCCGGCAGCTCGATGTAGGTGTTCATCAGCCAGGCGAGCGCCCAGGAGACGGCGAAGGCGAAGACGCCCAGGCCGATCGCCACCGGGGTGGAGAAGGACTTCTCGGCGCCGAGCGCGACGTGGCCGAAGTCCAGCACCATCCAGTGGATCAGGTAGAAGGCGAAGGCCAGCTCGCCACCGCGGACGAAGAGCTTGCTGCGGAACGGCGAGAAGGTGCCCTTGATGTCGGCGGTGGCCGCGGCGGCCACCACCAGGGCGATCGGCGCGCTGGTGGCGGCGACGAAGCTCCACGGCTCGGCGATGTTGGAGGACAGCAGGTAGCCGCCGAAGAGCAGGCCGATGGCGGCGGGCAGCGGCAGGTTGATCCACTTGCCGGTGAGCACGATCCGGGCCATCACCATGCCGAGCACGAAGTCGACGGCGCGGGTCGGCGGGAACTGCTGGATGAACCAGACGTGGTAGGTCGGGATGGTGAAGAACATCGGCTTGGCGGGCAGCAGGTTCGCGAGGAACGGGACCACCCAGGTGATCGCGACCAGGGTGCCGGCCAGGTACCACAGGTGCTCCGGGCGGACCTTGTTGACCAGCTTGTGGAAGAGCGGGAAGCAGACGTAGAAGAACGCCTCCGCCGCCAGCGACCAGCTGACGAAGTCCATGCTGAAGAAGATCTTCGACTGCGGGAACCACGGGTGCAGCATGAAGAAGTTCGGCAGCGCACTGTGCCAGTCGACGGTCAGGCCGACCGCGAGCATCGAGACCAGGGCGATCGTCCAGGCCACCAGGTGGTTCGGGACCACCTTGGTGATCCGGCGCCGGAAGAAGAGCGACAGCGGCTCACCCGGCTTGGCGATCAGGGTCAGGATGAAACCGCTCAGCACGAAGAAGAAGCCCACCTGCATCGGGCCGGCCTTCTCCAGCAGTCTCATGTAGTTCGTCGCCGCCCAGTGGTCCTTGAACGGCATCTGGAAGGCGAAGTGGAAGAGGAAGACGATGATGGCGGCGACGAAGCGCATGCCGTCGAGTGCGGGCAGCCAGGCCGGGCGGGCGGGCGCGGGGCCGCTCTTGGCGCCGTTCTGGGGGAGTGCCATGGGTGTGCTCCTGCGGAAGAGGTGACAAGGGTGCGCTGCTGCGGAGGACGCGAGGGTGCGCTGCTGAGCAGAAAGGGTGGCGCCGACCGCTCGAACGGGCCTGGACGCGGGCTCAGTTGCCGCTGAACTCGGCCTGCCCCGGGCCCCGCGCGACGAAGGAGCCCATCCCGGCCCGGCGGTCGGCGGTGCCGAACAGCCCGGCGAACAGCGCTTGTTCGATCAGCAGGCCGGACCGCAGGTCGGTGCTCGCGCCCAGGTCGACGGCCTGCTTGGCGGCCTTCAGGGCCAGCGCCGGGCCGGTGGTGAACTGCGCCGCCCAGGCGGTGGCCTCCTTGAGCACCTGGTCGGCCGGCACCACCTGGTCGGCCAGCCCGATCTCCAGGGCCTGACGGGCCGTCAGTGGTCGTCCGGTGAAGACGATCTCCTTGGCCCGGGCGGTGCCCACCAAGCGGGCCAGCCGCTGGGTGCCGCCGGCGCCCGGGATCACCCCGAGCTGGATCTCGGGCAGTCCGATCACCGCGTCCTCGGCCAGCACCCGCCGGTCGGCGGTCAGCGCCAGCTCGCAACCGCCGCCCAGCGCGAAGCCGTTGACCGCGGCCACCACCGGCTTGGGGATGTCGGCCACGGCGGTGAAGGCCTCCTGCAGCCGGCGCGCCCAGCGGGTCATGTCGCCCGCCGACATGCCGGCCATCTCGCGGATGTCGGCGCCGGCCGCGAACCGCCGCGGCCCGCCGTACACCACCACCGCGCGCACGTCGGTGCGGTCCGCCGCCTGCTGCGCTACCTGCTCCAACTGCCGCTGCGCCAGGGTGTCCAGGGCGTTGACCGGGGGGCGGTCCAGCAGGATGGTGCCGATCCCGTCGGCCACCTCCAGGCGCACCCGCGGCTGCTGGTTCGACTCGTTCAGGCCCACAGCAGACCTCCGTTGACCTCCAGCACGTGACCGTTGACGTAGGAGCTCTCCGCGCAGGCCAGGAAGACCGCGCCGTGCGCGGCCTCGTCCAGGGTCCCGGCCCGGCCGAGCGAGAAGCGGGAGCGGTAGGCCTCCCAGACCTTGGGGTTGTCCGCCACCTCGGCGCCCATCCCCTCCTCCAGCACGCCCGGGGCCAGGCAGTTGACCTGGACGCCCTTGCGCCCCAACTCGATCGCCGAGACCCGGGTGAGGGTCTCCACCGCCGCCTTGGTGGCCGAGTAGCCGGCCGCGCCGATCGCCACCCGGCTGGACATCGAGGAGGAGACGGTGATGATCCGGCCGCTGCCGCGGGCCACCATCCGGCGGGCGGCGGACTGCACGCAGTAGAAGACGCCGTTCAGGTTGGTGGCCACCATCTCGTCCCAGGACTCGGTGGGCAGCCGGTCCACCTTGCCGTCCCGGTTCAGGCCGGCGTTGGCCACCAGGATGTCGATCCGGCCCCAGCGCTCCTCGGCCGCGGCCATCAGCGCGTCCACGCTCTTCGGGCAGGTCACGTCGACCGGCTGGTAGTGCACCCGGCCCGGGTGCAGCTGGACCAGCTCGTCGATCTCGTGCGGGCGGCGGGCCGCGCAGAGGACCTGCGCGCCCTCCTCCAGGTAGCGCTGCGCGATGGCTCGGCCGAGCCCGCGGGTGCCGCCGGTGATGACGGCGACTCGGTTCTCAAGTCTCATGGTGGACCTCCTAGTACCAGGTCAGGACCGAGGCGCCGGCGGTCATGCCGCCGCCGACCGCGGCGAGCAGCACGCGCTCGCCCCGCTCGAACGGCCGCTCGCGGTGCGCGTCCTGGAGGGTGATGGGGATGGATGCCGCGCCGGTGTTGCCCCACTTCGGCGCGGTCAGCGGAACCTTCTTCATGTCGACCCCGAGGTGCCGGGCCAGGCCCTGCAGCATCCGGGTGTTGCCCTGGTGCAGCACCACCCGGTCCACGTCGTCCAGCTCCCAGCCGGCCGCGTCCAGCGCCTCGTGGATCATCTTCGGCACGCTCTGCAGGGCGTAGGAGAGCACCGCCGGGCCGTTCATCCGGAACAGGTGCCGGCCAGCCGCGCGGGCCCGGGAGTCCAGCGGCTCGCGGGTGCCGCCGGCGGTCACCTCGACCAGCTCGTGGTAGTCGCTGTCGGTCACCAGCCGGGTGGCGTGGATCCCGTAGCCCTCGGGGACCGGCGCCAGCAGCACCGCGCCGGCGCCGTCGCCGAACAGGGCCACGGTGCGCCGGTCGGTGCGGTCCATGATGGTGGAGTACATGTCCGCGCCCACCACCAGCGCGGCCGGCCCGGCGGTGCCGCGGGCCAGCAGCGAGTCGGCCACCGCCAGTGCGTAGAGGAAGCCGGAGCAGACCGCGTTGACGTCCAGCGAGGGCACCCCGGACAGGCCGGTGCGGTGCTGCAGCTTGGCCGCGGTGGCCGGCTGCGGCTGGTCCGGGGTGGAGGTGGCCAGCACCAGCAGGCCGGTCTGCTGCCGGGCGTCCGGGTACTGCTCGAACAGGTCGCGGACCGCCTCGGCGGCCAGGTCGGAGGTGGTGGTGCCGGGCTCGGCGTACCGGCGGCCCTCGATGCCGGTGCGCTCGGTCACCCAGGTCTCGGTGGTGCCGGCCCAGGCGCTGATGGTTGCGTTGTCGATGGTCCGCGGCGGGACGTAGGCCCCCGTCGC
The DNA here is from genome assembly GCF_042741245.1 of Kitasatospora sp. NPDC058965. Classification (NCBI taxonomy): domain Bacteria; kingdom Bacillati; phylum Actinomycetota; class Actinomycetes; order Kitasatosporales; family Streptomycetaceae; genus Kitasatospora; species Kitasatospora sp. NPDC058965. The sequence continues at coordinate 3,302 of NZ_JBHYKG010000098.1, read as the reverse complement.
GAGGATCCCCACGGGCATGTGCTCTCCTCGGTCGGCCGGTCGCTCGTTCTCGGGTGACGGCACCGTAGGAACGGTGCCTCGCGGGGGCGTGGAGCGGTGGCGGAGGCGGCCTGGAACGCGAACGGCCGGTCCGCCCCGAGGGCGGACCGGCCGGACGGCGGCGGTGACGGGTCGTCAGGGGACCAGCACCACGCGGCCCTGGTGGAGCCGGGCCTCGATGATCCGGTGGCCCTCCCCGGCCTGCTCCAGCGGCAGCCGGGCGTGCACGGCGGAGCGGACCCGCCCGTCCACCAGGCAGGCCGTCAGCTCGGCCAGTCCCTCGGCGTACTGCTCGGGGTGCAGGCGCTGCCAGGCGGACAGGTTGAACCCGACCACGGACTTCAGCCCGACCAGGTCGAGCACCGGGACCGCGGGCACCGCCTTGTCCCCGCCGGCCGAGCCGTAGAAGACCAACCGGCCACCGGGCGCCAGCAACTGGACGCCGGTGAGCAGCACCTGGCCGCCCACGCTGTCCAGGATCAGGTCCACCCCGCGCCCGCCGGTGGCCGCGCGCACCTGCTCGGCCCAGTCGGGCCGGGTGTAGTCCACCACCACGTCGGCGCCGAGCGAGCGGGCGAACTCCAGCTTCTCCGGCGAACTGGCGGTGGCGATCACCGGGCCGGCCCCGGCCGCCTTGGCCAGTTGCACCGACAGGTGGCCGATGCCACCGGCCGCGGCGTGCACCAGCACGCTCTCGCCCGGGGCCAGCCGACCGGTCTTCAGGGTGCCGACCGCGATCGGCCCGGCGCCCGGCAGCGCGGTGGCCTCGGCGGCGTCCAGCTCCGCCGGCACCGGGACCAGGGCGGCCGCCGGGGCGAGCACGCGGTCGGCGTAGGCGCCCTCCATCAGGAAGGCGCCGACCCGCTCGCCCGGCCGCACCCGGTCGACGTCCGGGCCGACGGCCTCGACGGTGCCGACCACGTCGCCGCCGAGCACCACGGGCAGGGTGGGGTTCCACATCGGCGCGGGGAAGGCGTCGCGCCGCATCTGGGTCTGGGCGAAGCCCACGCTCACCGCCTCGATGGCGATCCGCACCTGGCCGGGGCCGGGCTCGGGGGTGGGCAACTGCTCGGGCTCCAGCACCTCGGGCCCGCCGTAGCGGTGGATCGGGACGGCACGCATCGGGGTCGGCTCTCCTTCGGGGGCGGTGGTCACCAGGGCAGCTGGGCGGTGGCGGACTGGAAGCTGGCGGTCGGGCCGTCCTGGTCCAGGGTGGCGAGCCGGACCACCACCTCGGCGCCCTCCTCGGCGGTGCCGAAGCCGGCGTGCCCGTTCAGGTCGGTGGCCACGTACCCGGGCTCGGCCGAGTTGACCTTGACGCCGGCGTCCTTCAGCGCGTTGGCGTACATCAGGGTGAGGGCGTTGAGCGCGCTCTTGGAGGAGTTGTAGGCGAGCAGCTGGTACGGGGCCAGCCGCTCCGGCTCGGCGGCGTTGACCGAGAGCGAGCCCAGGCTGCTGGACAGGTTGACCACCCGGCCGCGGCCGGACTTCGCCAGCAGCGGGGCCAGCGCCGAGGTGACGGCGACGACGCCGAACACGTTGGTCTCGTAGGTGCGGCGCAGCTGGTCGGCGGTCACCTCCAGCACCGGCACGCCCTGGTCGACCAGCACGCCGGCGTTGTTGACCAGGATGTCGAGCTTGCCGAAGTCCCGGGCGATCCGGTCGGCGGCCGCGGTCACCGACGCCTGGTCGGTCACGTCCAGCACGCACAGCCGCACGTCGCCGCCGCCGGCGGCCAGGTCGGTCACGGCGGCGGCGCCGCGCTCGGCGTCCCGGGCGCCGACCAGCACGGTCGCGCCGCGGGCGGCCAGCTTGCGGGCGGTCTGGTAGCCGATGCCCTTGTTGGCGCCGGTGACCAGGGCGACGGTGCCGGCGGGCAGGGCGGGTTCGGTGGCAGTCATGGTGGGTCCTCGTCAGGGCTGGTGGGCGCGGCGGCCGTCGAGCGGCTCGCCCGGGCGGCCCAGGTACTGGATGTCGTGCCGGGCGACCAGCGCCGCGACGGCCGCGCGGTCCGGCGGGCCGTCGTGGCCGAGGATCTCGGCCAGGCCCTCGAAGAGGGTCTCGGCGCCGCCCGGGGTGGAGATGCAGAGCATCCGGCTGGGCCGGTCGCTGATGTTGCGGAAGCCGTGGCCGATGCCGCGCGGGCCGTACAGCAGGGTGCCGGGGCCGGCCTCGTGGATCCGGTCGCCGAGCTGGATCTCGTACGCGCCCTCGATCACGTAGAAGGTCTCGTCGATGCCCTGGTGCAGGTGGACCGGGGGGCCGCCGGCCGGCGGGGTGGTCAGCTCGAAGAAGGAGAAGAGCCCGCCGGTGTCCTCGGCGCGGAGCAGGATCCGCCCCTCCTCGACGGTCCAGCGGACCGGGTCGACCTGGTCGCGGACCACCACCTTGCCGGGCAGTGCGGTCATCGGGGGCTCCTCCTCGCGGTGGTTTCGGTACCACCGAGTCTGCGGGCGCCGGCTGGAGGGGCACTTGAGCACCCGTCAGTCGCGCAGCAGGACCGCCTTGCCGCGGAACTCGCGGGCGGCCCAGGCCTCGAAGGCCTCGGGGGTGCGGGTCCAGTCGTCCCGCCGCCCGATCACCGGGCGCAGCCGGCCGTCGGCGACCAGGCCGGCCAGGACCGCCAGGTCCTCGCCCTTGGTCGACTCCGGGTACTCGCTGATGAACCACTGCACCCGGGCGTTGGGGGCGTGGTGGGCGAAGTCGCGCAGCCGCAGTCCGGTCGGCCCGTTGTGGCCGCCGTAGACGACTGCGAGGGCGTCGGGGGCGAGCAACCGGGCGGCCTCGGCCAGCAGCGGTCCGGCCACCCCGTCCAGCACCAGGTGGAACGGGCCCAGGTCCGGTGCGGCCAGCGAGTCGACCACCCGGTGGGCGCCCAGCGCCCGTGCCTCGGCGGCCCGGTGCGGTCCGCTGACGTGCGCGGTGACCCGGGCGCCGGAGAGCACCGCGAGCTGCACCGCGAACTGGCCGACCCCGCCGGTGGCGCCGGTGACCAGCACCTCGCGGCCCAGCACCGCGCCGCCGGCCCGCAGCGCGCGCAGCGCCGTCAGGCCGGCGATCGGCAGGGTGGCGGCGGTGGCGAAGTCGACCCGGTCGTCCAGTACCGCGGCGCGGTGCACCGGGACGGCGACCCGCTCGGCCCAGCCCTCCCAGTCGACCCGGGCCACCACCCGCTGCCCGACCTGCGGGGGGGGGGGCGCGGGGGGGGGGCCCCGCGGCCCCTGGAGTTTTAAAAAAACCCAGACCCCCCGCACAGACAACAG
>NZ_JBHYKG010000097.1:0-27097 GCF_042741245.1 Kitasatospora sp. NPDC058965 | reverse complement strand
GGTGGTGGCGTCGTCCGCGAAGCGACGGTCACCAGTCGCATCGGGCACGTACTTCACACAGACAACGATCCTCAAGCTCACGGCCTGTCTCCTGTTACGTCGGGGCTGGTTCGAACCATAAGGGTACTGAGTGCCATTTGCCAAGGCACTCAGTACCCTCGGCGGGACTTTCGGTGGTACGGTCCGAGCCATGAGCCAGGGACGCGAGAGTGCCGGGAGACCGACCGCCGCCAAGCCGCCGATGCGGGAGGCGCTGGTCGCGGCGGCGCTGCGGCTCTTCGACGAACGCGGCTTCGAGCAGACCACGGTGGACGACATCGTGGCGCTGGCCGGGGTCGGCCGGCGGTCCTTCTTCCGGTACTTCCCGTCCAAGGAGTCGGTGGTCTTCCCCGACCACGACGGCTGCCTGGCGGAGATGACCGCCTTCCTGGCCGACCCGGCCGGCGCCGCCGAGGACCCGGTCGAACGGGCGGGTGCGGCAGCCCGGTTGGTGCTGCGGATGTACGCGGCCGAGCCGGTCTTCTCGGTGCGCCGGTACCGGCTCACCCGCGAGGTGCCGGCGCTGCGCACCCACGAGCTGTCGGTGGTCTGGCGCTACGAGCGGGCGCTGGCCGACTACCTGCGCACCCGGTACGCCCAGCGCGCCGACGGCCGGCTGCGCGCCGACGTGGTGGCCGCCGCCGTGGTCGCCGCGCACAACAACGCGCTGCGCAGCTGGCTGCGCTCGGGGGCCGACCACGACCCGGAGGCGAGCGTGCGGGAGGCGCTGGCCTACGTCGTCGCCACCTGGGGCGACCGGGCGCCGGCCGCGCCGGGGGTGGACGGGGCCGCGGAGGACGTGGTGGTCCTGGTGGCCCGCCGGGGCACTCCGATGTGGCGGGTGGTGGACGGGATCCAGACGGCACTCAGTGCCACCTGAGATGCCACAGTCGCTCAACTTCCCTGCCCTGGGTGGTCTTGTGCGTTGGCACTCAGTGCCATATGGTCTCCGCACGCCAGCTCCAGCCGTCCAGGAGGGATCCATGAACCAGACGCTCGTCGCCGACGCCGCTCTGGAGAGCCCCGTCGAGCTGATCTACCGTCAGTGCGCGTGGTGCAGCTCGCCCACCGAGCACTTCCGCCTGCTCTGCCCGGTCTGCGGTTCCACCGAGATGGAGGAGCGGCGCAGTGCCGGGGTGGGCGTGGTGCGGCGGATCGGCGCCGTGGTCCGGTCCGAGTACCTGGAGCACCGGATCCGGCAGAACTGCGCGGTCACCCTGGACGAGGGCCTGACCATTCCGGCCGTGGTGACGGCCAGTCGGTACGAGGTGGTGCCGGTCGGCACCCGGGTGCGGCTGCACGCGGTCGGCGAGGAGCGCGAGGCGGCGGAGTTCCGGCTGCTGCAGGGCAGCTGACCCGGGGTCCTACGATGTGCGCATGAGCGACAGCACGCAGCTCCCAGGTGCGAACCATGCGCAGCAACCGGTCACCGAGGAGCACCTGGAGGTGGCCGCCGGGATCCTGGCGATGCTCTCCGACCGCACCCGGCTGGCGCTGCTGCACCGGCTCGGCCAGGGCGAGGCGGACGTGACCACCCTCACCGAGGCGTGCGGCGCGGCCCGCACCTCGGTGAGCCAGCACCTCGGGAAGCTGCGGCTGGCCGGTCTGGTGACCACCCGCAAGGACGGCCGGCGGGTGGTCTACGCACTGCGCCACGGGCACTTGCGGCGCCTGGTCGACGAGGCGCTCAACGTCGCGGAGCACGAGCTGCGGCACCTGCCCGCGCACGACTGAGCGGGCCGCCCCGCCCCGGCGGCCCGTGCGGGCTTGCGGTCCGGGCGGTAGTGGCGCCAATATGTGCACAGGTGCTGACGTAATCAACTGTGCTCATGTCCGGTCGGGGAACCGCCCGGGCCCACCGGGAGTGACTGCCGTGCTCACCGTGCTCCGCCACCGTGGCTACCGCCACCTGTTCACCGCCCAGGTGGTCGCCCTGGTCGGCACCGGGCTGGCCACCGTGGCGCTCAGCCTGCTCGCGTACGACCTGGCCGGGGCCCGGGCGGGCTCGGTGCTCGGGACGGCGCTGGCGATCAAGATGGTCGCGTTCGTCGGCCTGGCCCCGCTGATCAGCGCCCAGGCGCACCGGCTGCCGCGCAAGGCGCTGCTGGTCGGGGCCGACCTGGTGCGGGTCGCGGTGGCGGTCACGCTGCCGCTGGTGGACCGGGTCTGGCAGGTCTACCTGCTGATCTTCCTGCTGCAGGCCGCCTCGGCCGCCTTCACCCCGGCCTTCCAGGCGGTGATCCCCGACCTGCTGCCCGAGGAGCGGGAGTACACCAAGGCGCTGTCGCTCTCCAGCCTGGCCTACGACCTGGAGAGCCTGTTCAGCCCGGTGCTGGCCGCCGGACTGCTGACCGTGGTCAGCTACCACCGGCTCTTCCTCGGCACGGCGGTCGGGTTCGCGGCCTCGGCGGCCCTGGTCGGCTCGGTCGCGCTGCCCCGGCAACTGCGCCGCGCGGTGCCGGGCGGGGTGCTGGCCCGGGCCACCCGGGGCGCCCGCCTGCTCTGGGGCGCGCCGCCGCTGCGGGCGCTGCTGGCACTGGACCTGACGGTCGCGGCGGCCGGCGCGGTGGTGTTCGTCAACACCGTCGGGTACGTGCGCGAGCACCTGCACCTGGGCGCGGGCTGGGTGCCGTGCGCGCTCGGTGCCTACGGGGCCGGGTCGATGACGGCGGCGCTGCTGCTGCCCCGGCTGCTGGACCGGGTGGCGGAGCGGGTCGTGCTGCTGGGCGCCGGGACCGGGCTCTGCCTGCTCTTCGTCCCGCTGGCCGCGGTCACCCTGGCCGGGACGGGCGGGTGGCGCCCGCCCGCGCTGCTGGCGCTCTGGGCGGCGATCGGCGCCGGGAGCGCCCTGGTCACCGCGCCCGCCGGGCGGCTGGTCCGACGGTGCGTCGGCCCGGCGGACCGGGCCGACGCGTTCGCCGGGCAGTTCTCCCTCTCGCACAGCTGCTGGCTGGTCACCTACCCGCTGGCCGGGTGGCTGGGGCTGTCGGGAGCGGTGCCCGTGCTGGGGCTGCTGGCGCTGGCGGGGCTGGCCACGGCGGTGCGGAGCTGGCCGCGGCCGACGGGCGGGCCGGCGGCCCGGTCCGGGAAGCCTGCGTCGCGGCCCGTGGAGGCGGCGGACCGGCCGGCGCCTCAGCCCTTGCGCGCCACCCAGACGCCGGCCAGGCGGAGCACCGGGTTCTCCGCCAGGGAGGGTGCACCGGCCTCGGGGCGCCACTGGGAGACGGTCACCACACCCGGCTCGACCGGCTCCAGGTCGCCGAGGAACGCGGCCACCTGGTCCAGGGTGCGGAACTGGGCGCGGCCCACGCCCTGACGCAGCACCGCCTCGGTGGCGGCCGCCTCGGTGTCGTCGCCGGCCGCCAGCAGGTGGTGCAGGAAGACGTAGCTGCCGCTCGGCAGCGCGGCCACCAACTCGCGCAGGATCCGGGCCGGCTCCTCCTCGTCCAGCACGTAGTGCACGATCCCGCAGAGCAGCAGGCCGATCGGCTGCGCGAAGTCCAGGTGGGCGCGCAGCCGCTCGTCCGCGAGCAGGGCCGCGGGCTCGCGCAGGTCGCCGGCCACGACCACGGTCTGCGGGTTGTCGGCCAGCAGCGCGCGGGCGTGCGCGAGCACCACCGGGTCGTTGTCCACGTACACCACGTGCGTGGCCGGGTCGATCGCCTGCGCGATCTGGTGCACGTTGTCGGCGGTGGGCAGGCCGGAGCCGATGTCCAGCAGCTGGCGCAGCCCGGCCTCGCCGACCAGGTAGCGCACCGCCCGGCGCAGCACCGCCCGCTGCGCGCGCACGCCCAGGTGCACCTCGGGCAGCGTCGCGGTGATCTGCTGCGCCACCGCGCGGTCGGCCGGGAAGTTGTCCTTGCCACCCAGCAGGCAGTCGTACACCCGGGCGATGTTCGGCGGGGCGGCCTCCATGGCCGTCGGCTGCCAGGTGCTGGCCGACTGCTGCTGATCCGACACGGTGCTGCTCTCCTCTGACGCGGGCTCAGCACCGAATGATGGTGGATCATGCTCGGCCGGGGCAATGGGGATCGGCCTGCGGACCGCGACGTCCGGTGCCGGCGGGCCGGTGCGGGCGGGCCCGGTTCAGGCCGTGACCGGGAGCTCCGGCTCCCGCGCCGCCGGGCCGGTCAGGCCGTCCGCCAGCGGGGAGCGGGAGAGGTTCAGGCAGCCGAGCAGGACCAGGGCCAGGGCGACCAGCTGGGGCAGCAGCCACCAGCCGGTGCGCAGGGTCTCGGCGAACAGGGTGACCCCGTAGCAGGTGCTGATCAGCGCGTCGCCGATGCTGAGCATGGGCTGGGAGGCGGCCAGCGAGCCGGCCTGCAGCGCGTTCTGCAGCACGAAGAGCGACCCGGCGCCGATCGCGGCCGTGGCGTACAGCTGCCAGCTGGTGAAGAGCGCGCCGGCCCCGCTGTCGAGGCGGGCCATCGCGTCCTTCATCAGCGCCGCGGTGAGCGCGTAGCCGCAGGCGGCGGCCAGACCCAGCGCGGCGGCCCGGGCATTGCCGCGCACCTTGAGGCCGACCGCCAGCAGCAGGGCGAGGAAGATCCCGGTGGCCACCAGCGCCGGGAACCAGGCCCCGGGGGAGACCGCCTCGGTGCCGCCGCTGGGCGCGGCCGTGGTGAGGAACAGGGCCAGCCCGGCGGCGACCTCGGCGACCGCGAGCCAGACCGAGCGCGGGAACGAGCGGTGGAACAGCAGCCCGCCCAGCAGCAGGGTGAACGGCAGCTCGATCACGAAGATCGGCTGGACCACCGCGATCGGCCCGGTGGCCAGCGCGACCGCCTGGCAGACCGCGGCCACGATGCTCATCGCGATCCCGCCCAGCCAGACCGGCCGGTGCAGCAGGTCGCGCAGCAGCGAGAACCGCATCGCGGTCTCCGCCGGCGCCTCGGCAGCGGCCCGGCGCTGCAGGACCGAGGCGGTGCCGTTGCTCATCGCGGTCAGCACGGCGAACAGGATCGAGATCATCCACCCATCATCCGCCGCGCCGCACCCCGTCACCAGCCGATCGGGTGACTCTGCGAAGTCCGGCGAATGCTGTGCCAGGTCGACGCCGGGCCGGGCCGCCCGGTCCCGGCCCGGCCGGTGCGGGGTGCCGGGCCGCCCGGAGCATCACCAGGCCGCCTCCTGATAGTCCTTCAGGAACACGCCGGAGACCGGGTCGCCCGCCTCGCCGCGCACGATCGGGTGATAGATCCGGGCGGCGCCGTCCACGATGTCCAGCGGGGTGCGGAAGCCGTGGGCGGCGATCCGGGCCTTCTTGGGCGCCGGGTTCTCGTCGGTGATCCATCCGGTGTCCACCGCGCACATGTGCACGCCCCGGGCCGCCAGCTCGGCCGCGCTGGTGCGGGTGAGCATGTTGAGCGCGGCCTTGGCCATGTTGGTGTGCGGGTGGCCGGCGGTCTTGTTGGTGACGGCGAACCGCCCCTCGACGGCGGTCACGTTGACGACGTAGCGGCGCGGGTGCGGCGAGGCGAGCAGCAGCGGCAGCAGCCGGTCGCAGAGCAGCGCCGGGGCCACCGCGTTGACCAGTTGCACCTCCAGCAGCTCGGCCGGGTCCAGCTCGCCGAGCCGGGCCGTCCAGGAGTTGGCGGGCGCGGTGTCCGGGAGCAGGCCGGCCTCGTCGGTCCGCGCGGTCGGCAGTGCGCTCCCCACCGGCGTGCCGATCGCGGTCTGCGGCGAGAACCCGGGGGCGGACCAGAGCGCGGCCGGGGGCGGGCCGGCGAGCGCGGTGGACTCGCCCGCGGTCAGCACCGCGTAGGCGGCGGCCGGGCGGCGGACGGTCTGCGCGGCGTTGTTGACCAGCACGTCCAGCGGTCGCCCCTGCTCGTGCAGCCGCTCGCACAGGGCGAGCACCTGGCGCGGGTCGCGCAGGTCGATGCCGACCACGGTCAGCCGGTCCAGCCAGTCCGCACTGCCGGGCGCGGCCTGGAACCGGCGCACGGTGTCGTGCGGGAAGCGGCTGGTGACGATCAGTTCAGCGCCGTCGCGCAGCATCATCAGCGCGAGCTGGAACCCGATCTTCACCCGCCCGCCGGTGAGCAGCACCCGGCGCCCGCGCAGGTCGGTGGACAACGCCCGGTGCGCGCCGTTGAGCGCGGCGCAGTCCGGGCAGAGCATGTGGTAGAAGCCGTCGACCTGGCGGTAGGGGGCCTTGCAGACGTAGCAGCGGCGGTGGCGCAGCAGCTCACCGGTGGCGGTGCCGTGGGAGCGGGAGGCCAGCGGGGCGTCCTCGCGGCGGTCGGCCGCGCCGGTGGCGGTGCCGGCGAGCAGCGCGGCGTCGGCGGCCGCCTGCGCGGCGCGTTCGCCCCGGCGCCGCTCGCGGCGGCTGTCCCGTGCGAAGGACTCGATCATGCGGCCGGCGTGCTGCCGGGTCCGGTGGCCGAGCGGGAGTCGGCGCAGTCGCCCGAGCGTGCGGGTGAAGGCGGCCAACTCGTCCTCGGTGATGGGTTTCTCTGTCTCGGGCATGGCTCTCCCCGTTCGCCACCTGCGGAGTTGGGCAGTCTGATCAGCTGTGGCGATGGTAGGGAGTGGGCCCACCGGGGTGAAACCGGTTTCCGGGCCGGCGCCCCTTCCCCGGTGGCTCGGGCGGTGAAACGCGGGCCGATCCGCGGCGCCCGGTTTCCGGTCAGCCGTACCGGCCGCAGCGGCGGGCGGAGCCCGTGCCCAGCACGGGCAGGGGCGGACAAACCGCCCCGGCAAGCCTGGCCGGAACCGGTACGGGTGCGACGCACGGTTCTGGTGCGACCCATCCCGGCGCTGCGAGGATCCCGACCCAGTACGTCGGAACCGAACCACCGTGGAGGAACCATGCAGATCACCGCCGAGCAGGTCCGCGCGCTCCGGGACGAGGACTTCCGCCTGACCCGGGCGCAGGGCCAGGAGCACCCCGCGGGCGATCCGGTGAGCGAGGTCTACGTCACCGCCACCGCCCTCAACAACACCTGCGAGGGCTGGTCCAGCTGCGGCCGGGTGTGCAGCTACTGATAGAAATCTGACCAGTCGTCACATCTGGTTCCAGGAAAGGCAGCAGGATCTCGTGGTGGATGCCTCCGCACTCCGCCGGGCCGCGGCCCGGGCGGTTCCCCTGTCGCGGCGAGGACGGGCGGCGGACCTGCCGCCGGCCGGTGCGGAGGCGGCACGCCGGGAGAGAGCCGACCGGATCCTGGCCCGTTGGCGGGCGCAGGCGCCGTTCGACCGGGCCGACTGGTTCGAACGCCGCCTCGCCGCCGACGGGTTGCGGGAGGACGAGCTGCGCGCACTGCTCGCCGAGGAGCCGGCGGCACTGGCCGACCGGCTGGGCGTCGACGAGCCGTGGGTGGCGCAGCTCGTCGCGGCCTTCGAGGCGCCCGGGGAGCTGGCGGTTCCCGCGGAGCACGAGTTCGCGCACCTGTTCGCCCCGGTGCTGGCCGCCGCCCGCGACCGCCTGCGCCAGGGGCTGGCCGCGCTGGGGGAGGCCGCCCCGGGCGACCCCGAGCGGCTCACCGCCCTGCTGCTGCCCGCCCTCACGGCGGAGGCGCACGCGATGGCGGTGCGCACCGTGATCACCGAGCTGCACATCGCCCGGCTGACCGGTCGGCTGACCGGTGACACCCCCGAGCAGCGCTACCGCGGTTTCGTCGACCGGCTGCGCGACCCGGCCGCCGCCGTCGACCTGCTCGCCGAGTACCCGGTGCTGGCCCGCAAGGTGACCCTGCGGGCCGACCAGTGGGCCACCGCCAACCTCGCCCTGCTGGGCCGACTGGCCGCCGACCGGCCCGCGCTGCGCGAGGCGTTCGCGGCCGAGGGCGAGCTGGTCGAACTCACCACCGGCCTCGGCGACTCGCACCGCGGCGGGGCCACGGTCTGCGCGTTGCGGTTCGCGAACGGCGCCCGGGTGGTCTACAAGCCGCGCCCGCTCGGCGCCGAACTGCACTTCCAGCAGCTGCTGGAGGCGCTCAACCCGCAGCTGAGCCTGCCGCTGCTCGCGGTGCCGGTGCTGGCCCGCCGGGACTACGGCTGGATGGCCCACGTCACTGCCGAACCAGCCCGCAGCGCGCAGGAGTTGCGCGACTTCTACCACCGGGCCGGGGCACTGGCCGCGGTGCTGTACCTGCTCGACGCGGTGGACTGCCACGCGCAGAACCTGCTCGCCGTCCGCGACCAGCCGGTGCTGATCGACCTGGAGGCGCTGCTCCACCCCGACCTGCCCGAGCCGGCCAAGGACCTCTCGGCCTCCGAACGCCTGGCCCGCCACCACGCCCTGCACTCGGTGCTCCGCTCCGGGCTGCTGCCGGACCGCAGTTGGGACGAGGGCAACGGCGGCGCCGACCTGTCCGCGCTCGGCTGGGACCCGGCCGACCTGGCGCCGCGCGCCGCGCCGGTGCTGGTCGGCGAAGGCACCGACGAGCTGCGGATCGAGTACCGGCGGCTGCCGGTGGCCGCCCCGGGCAGCCGCCCGGTCCCGGCCGGCGAGCTGTCGCGACTGGCCGACCACACCGAGGAGTTGGCGGCCGGCTTCGCCGAGGCCTACCGGGTGCTGGCCGGGGACAAGGCGCGGACCGCCGACCTGGTCAGGGCGTTCGCCGCCGACCGGACCCGGCTGCTGCGCCGCGACACCCTGGAGTACCGCAGCCTGCTCGCCACCGGCTGCCACCCCGACCTGCTCCGGGACGGCCTGGACCAGGACCGCCACCTGGACCGGCTCTGGGCGCTGGCCGCCTGGGAGGAGCGCTCGCTGGCCTTCGTGCCGCACGAGCGCGCCGACCTGTGGCACAACGACGTCCCGCTCTTCACCATCCGCCCCGACAGCGTCGACGCCCGCGCCGCCTCCGGTGCGCCGATACCCGGGGTGGCCGAGCGGCCGGCGCTGGAGGTCGCGCTGGCCAAGCTGGACCGCCTCGGACCGGCCGACCTGGCCCGGCAACTGCGGCTGCTGCGCCTGTCGGTGAGCACCGCCCGGGGCGCGGTGGAGCCGCGCCGGGAGCCGGTGGTGCTGGTCGCGGAAGAGCTGGCGGGCGCCCTGCCGAGTGCGGCGGCGCTGCGCGGGCGGGCGCTGGCCGGGGCGGTGGCGGCGGGGGAGGAGCTGCTGCGCGAGGCGTACCGCGCCGGGAGCCCGGCCGACCTCGCCTGGATCGGCCCCAACTGGGCGCCGCCCGGGCGCTGGGCGCAGGCCGAGCTCGGCCCGGACCTGTACAGCGGCACGGCCGGTGTGGTGCTGTTCCTGCACCAGCTGGGCCAGGTCAGCGGCGAGGCCGAGTTCCGGCAGGCGGCGCTCGCCGCCGAGCGGACGCTGCAGCACCAGATCCGCCGGAAGGCGGGCCGGCTCGGTGGCGGGCTCGCCGGGACCGGCGGACTCCTCTACGCGCTGGCGCAGTTGGCGGCGCACCGGCCGGGCGACAGCGAGCTGGACGCGGCCGCCGGGCTGCTGCTGGCCCGGATCACCGCGACCGCCGACGAGGACGCGGCCCACGACCTGGTGGCGGGCGGTGCGGGGACCATCGGCGGGTTGCTGGCCTGGGGCACGGTGCGCCCCGGCGGCCCGGTCACCGACGCCGTGGCCCGGTGCGCGCGGCGGCTGGTGGCAGCGGGTCAGGTCCGGCGCGAGGGCGGCGTGGGCTGGCAGCCGCAGGCGCTGGAGCGCAGCGCCGGGCGGCCGTTGGCCGGGTTCGCGCACGGCGGCTCCGGGATCGGCTGGGCGCTGGCCAAGGCCGGCGAACTGCTCGGCGACGGGCGGCTGGCCGAACTCGCGCTGGACGCGCTGGACCACGAGCGGACCCTGTTCGACCCGAAGGCGGCCAACTGGCGCGACGTGCGGGAGCCGGACGAGTCCGCCGACCACCCGGTGCTCTGGTGCCACGGCGCGGCCGGGATCGCGCTGGCCCGGGTCGAGCTGGCCGAACTGCTCGACAGCGACGTGCTGCGCAAGGAGCGGGACATCGCGCTGGAGACCGTGGTGCGGCACGGCTTCGGGCTCAACTTCTCGCTCTGCCACGGCGATCTCGGCAACCTGGAGCCGCTGCTGCTGGCCGGTGAGCCGTGGCGCACCGCCGGGCTGCGGCAGGCCGGCAGCACGCTGGACGCGCTGGACCGGCGCGGTTGGGTCTGCGGTCTGCCGCACGGCGCCCACAGCCCCTCGCTCTTCGTCGGGCTGGCCGGCATCGGCCACGGCCTGCTGCGGCTGGTCGCCCCGCAGGACGTTCCGGCGCTGCTGGCGCTGCATCCGCCGATCCCGCAGTGACGGCGCCGGCCCGAGTGACTCGGGTGAACCGACGATGGTAATGCTCGACCGATCGGTCGTCGCAACTTCTGCGGTGCGCTACCGGGAACAGGCCTCCTGGTCGCGGACCGGCCGGTAGCCTGGGGACCTATCGAGCCGGGGAGGACGCGGAGCATGGCGGAGGCACTGATCATCGGCGTCGGGGGGCTGGAGCCGGAGGTGGACCCGAGCGCGTTCGTGGCGCCGACGGCCGTGGTGGTGGGCGCGGTGAAGCTGGGCGCGCGGGCGAGCGTGTGGTACCAGGCGGTGCTGCGCGGCGACGCCGAGTCGATCGCGATCGGCGAGGAGTCCAACATCCAGGACAACTGCACGGTGCACGCCGACCCCGGCTTCCGGGTGGAGCTGGGCCAGCGGGTCACGGTGGGCCACAACGCGGTGCTGCACGGCTGCGTGGTGGAGGACGACGTGCTGGTGGGGATGGGTGCCACGGTGCTCAACGGGGCCCGGATCGGGGCCGGTTCGCTGATCGCCGCCGGCGCGGTGGTGCAGCAGGGCACCCAGGTGCCGCCCGGTTCGATGGTGGCCGGGGTCCCGGCCCGGGTGAAGCGCCAGGTGACGCCCGACGAGCTGCTGAGCATCAAGGCCAACGCCGAGGGCTACCTGCTGCTGGCCGAGGCGCACGCGGCGAACCGGGCGTAGCGACGCGGGGTCGGGGCCCGCGCCGTGCGGACCCCGACCTCCGATCGCCCGGGCGGCCGTCAGATCCCGGGGCCGTCGTACGCCCCCCGGTTCGGCTTGGTGGTCGCCGAGACGGGGTTGCCCCACAGGTCCTGACCGCCGTTGCCGCTGACCACCGCGCCGTTCAGCAGACCCGGCGAGGTGCTGCGCAGGCGGTAGCCGGTCAGCGAGTCCAGCGTGTTCCCGCCGGTCCCGGGCGCGGTGAGGCCCGGGTCGCCGACGATCCCGTTGGCGGTGGGCCGCGGCACGTTCTGCCACATGTTCCACTCGTAGTCGATGCCCGAGCCGGTCGGCATGGTCGAGGTGCTGGTCCCGACCCAGATGTTGTTCCAGATGTGGCTGGTGGTGGGCCACTGGACCGTCAGCTTGGTGTTCGGGCAGTAGACCGTGTTGTTGTAGAACCAGAGGGTGGCCGAGTTGCCGGAGCTGATGATCCGGCAGTCGTTCTGCGCGACGTTGTAGCGCACGATCTCGGTCGGCGCGCCGGAGGTGCCGCAGCCGTCGCAGTTGAGGAAGAGCCCGCCGGCGTTGTCGTGGCTGTAGTTGTACTGCACCGTGCAGGTGCCGGTGTTGCCCCAGTCGCAGTCGAAGGCCTCGCTGTCGTAGACCGACATCACGCTGCCGTACACCACGTTGTGCTGCAGCACCGGGTTGTGGTCGCCGAGCACCCACATGCCGGCGAAGTTGCCGCCGGTCCAGGGGTAGCTGCCGGTGCCCAGGCCCGCCGCGGTGTTGTACTGGATCAGCGGCGACTCGGCGTAGGAGACGATGATGCCGTCCCCGCCGACCGCGCTGACCGTGTTCTGCTCGACCAGGATGCCGGTGCCCTGCGCGGTGAGCGCGCCGACCCGGACCTTGATGCCACCGCCACCGCAGTCGCTCACCCGGGTGTGGTGGACCGTCACGCCGTTGAGGGTGGAGCCGGTGCCGGTGGTGCCGAACCGGATGCAGGCGGAGTTGGCGAAGGCGGTGCCGTAGGTGCCCTTGTCGGTCTGGCCCGCCACGCCGTCCACGATCAGGCCGTCGACGTCGTAGCCGGTGTGGGCGGTGCCGTCGGTGGACTGGATCAGCAGGCCCTCGCGCTGGGCCAGGCTGCTCGCGTTGTCGGTCAGCTGGATCGCGCCGATGGTCCAGTGGTCCTGGTTGGTGAGGGTGAGCGCGTTCTCCGCGCCGTTGCCGTCGATCACCGGCGCGGCGCCGGTGCCGTAGGGGGCGATGGTGATCGGGGCGGCCGCGGTGCCGCTGCCGAGCGGGGCCAGGGTGCCGGTGCAGGTGGTGCCGGCGGCGATCGCGAGGGTGTCGCCGGGGGTGAACGTGACCGCGTTGACGGCGGCGACCGAGTTGTACGGCGCGGCCAGGCTGCCGTTGCCGTTGCCGGGCTGCGAGCAGTCCAGGTGGACCGTGGTGCCGGTGGCGCCGGCGGGGGCGGCGATCAGCACGGTGGCGGCCAGCACGGTCGCGGCGACGGCCGCGGCCCGCAGTGCGGTGAGTGCCCGGACTCTTCGCCCAGGTGCGTGGGTGCGCATCTCGGGTGCCCTTCTGGGGGTGGGGGTGGGGGCCACACCGTAGGAAGCTGCCGTGGATCGGGTCAAGACCGTTGGAGTATTCGATCTGATAATGATCAGAAAGGGATCGAATGATATTTCGACCTTGACTTTGATCGGATTCCGGTCCCACCATGGGCGCAGTGATCGGGTCGGCAGAGCGGAGCACCACCATGTCAGCGCCCCTGCGGGTGGTCCTCGCCCCGGGCCGCCACTGCGCCGGCCTCGACGCGGTCGAGGCGGCCCGGGCGCTGGCGGCGGGCTGGCGCTCGGTCCGGCCCGGCGACCGGCTGCTGGTGCGGCCGCTGGCCGACGGCGGCGCGGGCACCGTCGCGGCCGTCCTCGCCGGCCTGCCCGGCACCACCGTGCACCAGGTCCCCGGGTGCACCGGCGCGGACGCCCGACCGGTCACCGGCGCCTTCGCCCTGCTGCCCGACGGCACCGCCCTGGTCGAACTCGCCACCGCCAGCGGGCCCGCCCCGCTCGGCCGGCCCGGCCCGCCCGCCGCGACCACCCGGGGCACCGGCGAGACGCTCCGGGTCGCGCTCGGCCACGGCGTGCGGCGGGTGCTGATCGGGCTGGGGGACGCGGCCGGCGCCGACGGCGGCACCGGTCTGCTCGGCGCGCTCGGCCTGCGGGTACTGGACACCACCGGCCGCGTGCTGCCGGACGGCGGGGGCGAGCTGTTCCGGGCCGTCCGGGTGGACGCCACCGGCCTGGTCCCGCCGCCGCCCGGCGGCGTGCTGCTGCTCGCCGACCACGCCGGGCCGCTGCTCGGTCCGGACGGCGCCGCCGCCCGGACCGCCCTGCCAGCGGGCGCCGACGGCCCCCGGAGCGGCCGGCTGGAACGGGGGCTGGCCCGACTGTCCGGCCTGCTCGGCGGGGACCCGCTGGCCCCCGGCGCGGGCGCCGGGGGCGGTGCCGGCTACGGGCTGTCGGCCGGCTGGGGCGCCCGGCTGCGGCCGGGGTGCCAGGTGGTGGCCGAGCTGGTCGGGCTGGACGCGGCGATCGCGGCCGCCGACCTGGTGCTCACCGGCGGTCCGACCGCCACCGGGGAGGTGCTCGCCCGCGCGGCCCGGGCCGGTGTGGCGGCCGCGGTGGTGGACGGCCCGGGCCGGGTGGAGTCCGTTCGGGTCCGCACGACGGCGGCCGCCGGTCACCGCAGGTTGACCCGGCTGGCGGCCCAACTCGCCCTGCAGCAGAGCCAGTCCGCCACGCTGGCGGTCAGCGCCTGAACCGGGCCCGGGAAACGGGTGGTTTGACCCGCGCAGGACTGGGCATCAGCGGCTTCCCACCAGCGAGCGGACGGGAGCGCCAGATGGACGACAACACCGCGGCGGTCAGCAGCACGATCCCGGTCGAGCTGGTCTGCGCGGGCATCGGGGAGCGGATCACCTTCGACGCCACCTGGTGGTACGACGCCCAGGACCCCTTCGCGGTTCACGTGGACTTCCTGCTCCCGCTCGGCCTGACCGAGCGCTGGTCGTTCGGGCGCGACCTGCTGGCCGAGGGCCTGGAGGTCCCCACCGGACGCGGCGACGTCCTGATCGAGCCGGACGAGGACCACCGGCACGTGCTGCTCCAACTGCGCGGCGCCCACGGCTCCGCCCTGCTGCGCACCGAGGAGGCGAGCCTGTACGCCTTCCTGGACCGCAGCTACGCCCAGGTCCCGGCCGGCGCCGAGCAGTGCGAGGCGGACCTGGACCGCTGGCTGTCCGGCCTGCCCGACGGCTCCCAGTGACGGCTCGCCATGCGGTGGGCCCCGGGAAGACAGAGACTGGCGGCGTGAGCGAACACGTGTACCGAGGGTGGGCCACCCTGATCGACCGCGGCTTCGAGATCGCCGTGCACGCCGACCTGGTCGACCGCGGCGCCGCCCGCGGCGTCCACTGGGGCGGCCACGTGCAGGCCGACCGGGACGAGGACTTCGAACTGATGGCGCGGGTCGCGGACGGCCGGCTGCGGCTGCCCGGCGGCGACGAGGCCGCGTTCACGGCCGTGGTCAACGAGGTCGGTACCGGTGGTCTGGAGATCGCCGGTGAGGCTGCCGCACCGTTCTGACCCCGACCGGCGCTGGACCCGCGGCCTGCGCAGCGTCGCGGGTCAGATGTTCGCGCTCCAGGTCGTGGTGATCCTGCTGCTGGTGGTGGCCGCCGTGACGGCCCTGGTGCTGCAGTCCAAGCACGACAGCAGCCAGGAGGCGCGCAACCGCTCGCTGGCCGTGGCGCAGACCTTCGCGAACTCCCCGGGCATCGTCCCCGCGCTCGCCTCGCCCAACCCCACCGCCCTGCTGCAGGGGCCCGCCGAGGCCGCCCGGGTCGGCTCGGGCGTCGACTTCGTGGTGGTGCTGAGCACCGACGGCATCCGGTACACCCACCCCAACCCGGACCGGATCGGGCACAAGTTCGTCGGCACCTACCTGCCCGCCACCCAGGGCCACGTGGTGGTGGAGCAGGTCAACGGCACCCTCGGCCCGCTGGTGCAGGCCGTGGTGCCGGTCTACGGGCCCAACCACGTGGTGGTCGGCGAGGTCTCGGCCGGCATCACCATCGACAAGATCAGCGGGGTCGCCAACCACCAGCTGCCGCTGGTGCTCGGCGCCTCCGCCGCCGCGCTGGCGCTGGCCACCGCCGGGGCCGCGCTGGCCAGCCGCCGGCTGCGGCACCAGACCCACGGGCTCGGTCCGGAAGAGATGACCCGGATGTACGAGCACCACGACGCGGTGCTGCACGCGGTGCGCGAGGGCGTGCTGATCCTGGACCCGGACGGGCTGCTGCTGCTGGCCAACGACGAGGCCCGCCGGCTGCTGCCGCTGCCGCCCGAGGCCGAGGGCCGCGCGCTGGGGGACCTCGGCCTGCCCGAGGCGGCCGTCGCCCTGCTCGCCCCCGGCAGCGAGACCAGCGACGAGATGCTGGCCAGCGGCGACCGGCTGCTGCTGGTCAGCGTGCGCCCGATCAGCCGCGCGGGCGGGCCGCCGGGCACCGTCGCCACCCTGCGCGACTCCACCGAGCTGCACGCCGTCTCCGCCAAGGCGGTGGCCGCCCAGCGGAGGCTGCGGCTGCTCTACGACGCCACCGTGGCGATCGGCACCACGCTGGACGTCTCGCGCACCGCCGAGGAGCTCGCCCAGGTCGCGGTGCCCGGCTTCGCCGACTACGTCACCGTGGACCTGGCCGAGTCGGTGCTGCGCGGCGACGAACCCGGGCCGGGCGACACCGGCCGGGTGCGCCGCGCCGCGCTCGGCGGGATCCGCCCCGACCCGCCGTTCTACCCGGTCGGCGAGCGGATCAACGTGGTCCCCAGCACCCCGTGGGCGCGCACCCTGGACAGCGGCCGGCCCACCCTGGAGCGCGACCTGCGCACCGCCCGGTCCTGGCAGGACCAGGACCGGGAGCGGGCCCAGCAGGTGCTCGCGTTCGGCGTCCACTCGCTGCTGCGGATCCCGCTCAGGGCGCGCGGGGTGCGGCTGGGCACCGTGATGTTCTGGCGGTCCGAGCGGCCGGAGCCGTTCGACGAGGAGGACCTGGCGCTGGCCGTGGAGCTGGGCGCGCGGGCCGCCGTCGCGATCGACAACTCCCGCCGGTACGCCCGCGAGCACGCCATGGCCACCACGCTGCAGCGGTTCCTGCTGCCGCGCCGGCTGCCCGAGCAGGAGGCACTGGAGGTCGCCTACCGGTACCTGCCCGCCCAGGCGGGGGTGAGCGGCGACTGGTTCGACGTGATCCCGGTGCCCGGCGCCCGGGTCGCCCTGGTGGTCGGCGACGTGGTCGGGCACGGCCTGCACGCGGCGGCCACCATGGGCCGGCTGCGCACCGCCGTGCACACCTTCGCCACCCTGGACCTGCCGCCCGACGAGCTGCTCAGCCACCTGGACGACGTGGTCAACCGGCTGGACCTGGAGCGCGGCCCGGGCGACGGGGACGACGCGGGGGCCGGCGTGATCGGCGCCAGCTGCCTGTTCGCCGTCTACGACCCGGTGGAGCGCAGCTGCGTGATCGCCCGGGCCGGCCACCCGCCGCCCGCCGTGGTGCGCCCCGACGGCAGCGTGGAGTTCCTGGCGGTGCCGGCCGGCCCGCCGCTCGGGGTGGGCGGGCTGCCGTTCACCGCCGCCGAGTTCCAACTGGCCGAGGGCAGTCGGCTGGTGCTCTACACCGACGGCCTGGTGGAGGACCGGCTGCGCGACATCGACGAGGGCCTGGACCGGCTGCGGCGGGCGCTGGAGCGGGCCGAGCCCGAGCCGGAGGCCACCTGCGAGAGCGTGCTGGCCACCCTGATGCCCCCGCACCAGAGCGACGACATCGCCCTGCTGGTGGCCCGCACCCGGGTGCTGGCCGAGTCGCGGGTGGCCCGCTGGGTGGTGGCGGCCGACCCGGCGGCGGTGGCCGGGGTGCGGCGCGAGGTGAGCGAGCGGCTGGCCGGGTGGGGGCTGGCGGACCTGGCCTTCGCGACCGAGCTGATCCTCAGTGAGCTGCTCACCAACGCGATCCGGTACGCCGGCGAGCCGATCCAGGTGCGGCTGCTGCTGGACCGGGTGCTGATCTGCGAGGTCTGGGACGCCAGCAGCACCGCCCCGCACCTGCGCTACGCGGCCAGCACGGACGAGGGCGGGCGCGGGCTCTTCATGGTGGCCCAGCTGGCCGAGCGCTGGGGGACCAGGTACACCAGGGCCGGCAAGGTGATCTGGGCCGAGCAGCCGCTGCCCTGAGCCGGGCTGCTCGGCCCTGAGCCGGGCCGCGGCCCCGGTGCGGGCCGCTGTCCCGCGGCCCGGGTCGCCCCCGGTCAGCCGCGCGGCAGGGCGCCGCGGACCAGGGCGGCCTGGCCGGCGTGCTGCAGGTCGTCGGAGAGCGTCGAGACCAGCCGCACGCCCAGGGTGACCGGCGGGTCCCAGGCATCGTCCACCACGCGCGCGTAGTCCCGCTCGTGCAGGCCGGCCAGGTACGCCACGGTCTGCCGGTGGGTCGCCCCGTGGTAGCCGGCCAACTGCTCGGCGGTGGCGGTGAACCGGCCCACGTCGGCGCCGGAGTGGCCGTAGCCGCTGGCACCGGCCGGGTACGGCAGTGCGAAGGCGCGCTGCCAGCCCTGGGCCCGCCAGACCTCGGGCAGCTCGGCCACCGCCGCGACCTGGATGTCCTGGACCCGGGTCAGGTGCCAGACCAGCCAGCCGATCGGGTTGGTCCGCCCGTCCGCGCCGCGCCAGCCCAGCTCCTCCTCGGTCAACCCGTCCAGCACCTCGGCCACCACCTCCCGGACCCGCTCGAAGGAGTCGATCAGCAGCTTGGCGCTCGCGGCGGTCATGGGCGGTCCTTCCGTAGGGGGCGCTGACCCGATCTTCGCGCCCGCGCCGAAAACCGGTGGCCGCGCCGCGCCGGGGCTCTCTAGACTCGCCGACGACCGTGCGCCACAGGCGAATTGTGGCGCCCCACCGGAACGAGCGAGAGGAGACGGCGATGCGTGCGCACACCGCTGCCGTCGTCCCCGCGTCCCGGTTCGAGGTGATCCTGGTGTCCGGGGTCGCCCGGTGCCCGCTGCGCGGCCGGCACCGGAGCACCGCGACCCGCTGAGCGCGCGTCAGCCGACTGACGCCGAGCCGGGGAACCGCGGCAATCGCGCCGCCCACTCTCCGTTCCACCCCGAAAGGCCTCGGGCCATGCGCACCGACCTGCTCCGCACCACCGCCCCCGCCGACACCGCCACCGTGCGCAACCTGGGCATCCTCGCCCACGTGGACGCGGGCAAGACCACCCTGACCGAGCGGATCCTGTTCGCCACCGGCACCACGCACAAGCGCGGCGAGGTCCACGACGGCACCACCGTCACCGACTTCGACCCGCAGGAGCGCCAACGCGGCATCACCATCTTCGCCGCCGCGGTCAGCTGCGCCTGGGACGGGCACCGGATCAACCTGATCGACACGCCCGGCCACGTCGACTTCGCCGACGAGGTCGAGCGCTCGCTGCGGGTGCTGGACGGCGCCGTCGCGGTCTTCGACGCGGTGGCCGGGGTGGAGCCGCAGAGCGAGTCGGTCTGGCGGCAGGCGGACCGGCACGGCGTGCCGCGGATCGCCTTCGTCAACAAGCTCGACCGGACCGGCGCCGACCTGGACCGCGCGGTCCGCTCGATCCGCGAACGGCTGCACCCCGCACCGCTGGTGGTCCAGCTGCCGATCGGGGCCGAGGACGCCTTCACGGGCGTGGTCGACCTGGTCGGGATGCGGGCGCTGAGCTGGCCCGACGGCGGCGAACCCGTCGAGGGCCCGGTGCCCGCGGCGCTGCTGGCCGAGGCCGAGCGGCGGCGGGCGGCGCTGGTGGAGGCCGTGGCCGAGCTGCACCCCGAGGCGCTGGAGG
The DNA here is from genome assembly GCF_042741245.1 of Kitasatospora sp. NPDC058965. Lineage (NCBI taxonomy): Bacteria > Bacillati > Actinomycetota > Actinomycetes > Kitasatosporales > Streptomycetaceae > Kitasatospora > Kitasatospora sp. NPDC058965. Next base: position 8,231 of record NZ_JBHYKG010000097.1, on the reverse strand, counting down.
AGTACGCGGCCACCGGCACCCTGGCACCCGCCGCGTTGACGGCGGCGCTGCGCGACCTGACCCGCACCGGCGAGGGCGTGGTGGTGCTGTGCGGATCGGCCTACCGCAACCGGGGCGTCGAGCCGTTGCTGGCCGCGGTGGTGGCGTACCTGCCGTCGCCGCTGGACCTGCCGGCGGTGCGCGGCACCCTGGACGGCCGGGACGAGGAGCGCCCGGCCGACCCGGCGGCGCCGTTCGCCGGGCTGGTCTTCAAGGTCCACCAGTCGGCCACCGGCCGGCTGACCTACCTGCGGGTCTACTCCGGCACGGTGCGGAAGGGAGAGAGCGTGTTCGACTCGGGCGCCCGGCGCACCGAGCGGATCGGGCGGATCCTGCGGGTGCAGGCCGACCGGCACTTCGAGGTCGACCTGGCCGTGGCCGGGGACATCGTCGCGGTGATCGGGCTCAAGGCCGCCCGGACCGGCGCGACGCTCTGCGCCCCCGGCGCGCCGCTGCTGCTGGAGCCGCCGACCGTGGCGGACCCGGTGGTGACGGTCGCGGTGGAGGCCCGGCGGCGCACCGACAGCGACAAGCTGACGACCGCGCTGGCCCGGCTCGCCGAGGAGGACCCGTCGCTGGTCGTGCGGACCGATCCGGAGACCGGCCAGACCGTGCTCTCCGGCATGGGCGAGCTGCACCTGGAGGTGGCGGTGGAGAAGCTGCGCCAGGCCGGCGGGCCCGAGCTGACGGTGGGTCGGCCGAAGGTCTCCTACCGGGAGACGGTCGGCCGTGGCGTCGGCGGCGTGGTGCACCGGCACGTCAAGCAGGACGGCGGGGCGGGCCAGTTCGCGCACCTGGTGCTGGACGTCGAGCCGTGGCAGGACGGGGAGTTCGCCTTCGCCTCGACGGTCACCGGCGGGCGGGTCCCGGCGGAGTACGTGCGCGCCGTCGAGGCGGGCTGCCGGGACGCGCTGCTGGACGGCCCGCTGGGCGGCCACCAGGTGACCGGGCTGCGGGTGGTGCTGACGGACGGGGCGACCCATCCGAAGGACTCCTCGGAGCTCGCGTTCCGCACGGCCGGGCGCAACGGCCTGCGGGAGGCGCTGCGGCGGTGCGTGATGGTGCTGCTGGAGCCGGTCGCGGAGGTGACGGTGACGGTCCCGGAGGAGTCCGTGGGCTCGGTGCTCGGCGACCTCGCGGCCCGCCGGGGCCGGGTCACCGACCAGGCGGTCCGCTCGGGCACCGCCGTGGTCACCGCCACGGTCCCGCTGGCCGAACTCTTCGGCTACGCGACCCGGTTGCGCAGCCGCACCCAGGGGCGCGGCACGTTCACCACCCGCCCGGCGGGCTACGCCCCGGCGCCGGCGGAGCGGTGACGAAGGGGCGGGTCCCCGGGCACGAGCCCGGGGGCCCGCCCGGTCCGCGTTGGGCCGTTCGGGGGTCGCACCGCCACGCGGGCGGTCCCGGCTCGTTGGTCAGCGCATGACGCTGACCACGGGAACCCGGATGGCGGCCGCGGCGGTGACCGCCGCCCTCGCCGTGCTGGCCGGCGCACCGGCCGCCACGGCCGAGAGCCTCGGCGGCCCCGCCCCCACGCCCGCGGAGGCGGCCCGCCCGATGACCGAACGGGTACCGGACCTGGTGGTGACCACGGCCAAGGACGGTGCCGCGGGCCTGGTGGGCGGCCGTGCCTGAGTCATTCGGCGCCGACCGGTGGGCTGTTGGCGCGCAATCGCGGGGCCGAGTCCGCCGCAGGCCGTAGTCGCCCGGGGTTGCGGCGAGTACGGTGAGCCGCATGATGCTACTTGCCGGTAGGCGTTGCTACAACGTCCTCAACCCGCTGCACTCGATGATCTACTTCGCGCCGGAGGCCCAGGCGGAGTTCACCGCGCTGGGGCTCTCGCGCGGGGCGATGAGCTACTTCGCCGGGCGGGCGGCCGCGATGGGGCGGATCGGGCCCGGGGCGGTGGTGGGCACGTTCTACAACTACAGCCCGGAGCTGGTCGCCCGGCACCTGCCCGCGCTCTGGGAGATCGCGGCGCCCGAGGCGGTGCTGGCGGCCCGGCTGCGCGCGGTGGCGGCGGCGCAGCAGCGGACGCTGGGGGCGGAGCTGCTGGCCTCGGCCGAGCTCGCGGAGGCGGCCGAACTGGCGCTGCGGGCCGCCGGGGCCTGCACGGCGCCCGGTCGGCCGCTGTACGCCGCGCACGCGGACCAGCCGGTCCCCGAGGAGCCGGGGGCGGCGCTGTGGTGGGCGGCCACGCTGCTGCGCGAGCACCGCGGCGACGGGCACCTGGCCGCGCTGCTGGACGCCGAGTTGGACGGCCTGGAGGCACTGATCAGCCACACTGCGACCGGGAAGGGGTTCCTGCCGGAGGCGGCGCGGGCCACCCGGGGGTGGAGCGAGCAGGAGTGGGCCGCGGGGGAGGAGCGGCTGCGCGGGCGCGGGCTGCTGGACGCGGCGGGCGAGCTGACCGAGGCCGGCGAGCAGTTGCGCCAGCAGATCGAGGACCGCACCGACCGGCTGGCCGCGGCCCCCTACCGCGCGCTGGGCGAGGCCGGGGTGGCCCGGCTCACCGAGCTGGCGGGCAAGCTGACGGCGGCGAGCGTGGCCAACGGGGCGTTCCCGGGCGGCGTCTTCGCGGCGGGCGTGGGGCGCGCGAAGGCCAAGGACTGACCCCGGAGCCCGGAGCCCGGAGCCCCGGGTCCGGGGTCCGCGGGTCGACCGCAGACGTGGGCCGCGCCGCTCAGCCGGGGTCGAGCAGCGCGGCCGCCTGCTCCCGGGCCTGCCGCAGCCAGTCGGCCCGGTCGGCGGCGGGGGAGTCGGTCACGGTGCGGAAGACCGTGCGCCGTACGTCGGTGACGCCGACGTACGGCAGCACGCAGGCCGCCCAGATCCGCTCCAGCGGGTCGCCGAACTCGGCGCGCTCCCGGGCCCCGGGCGTGTCCGAGGTGTTGAGCACCAGGGCCCGCCCGGCCCGGAGCAGGCCGGCCGGCTCGCCGTCGGCGGTGCCGAGCTTGTAGGCGACGCCGGGCACCAGGACCCGCTGCACCCAGCCGACCAGTACGGCGGGCGGCATGCCCCACCAGTTGGGGTGGATCAGCACCAGCGCGTCCAGGGTGGCCACCTCGGCGCGGTGCAGGGCGAGTTGGGGGTCATCGGGAGTGTCGGCGGCGGTCACCGTGCCGGTCTCGGCCGCGGTGAGCAGCGGGGCGAAGCCGGCGGCGTACAGGTCGTGGGCCCGCACCTCGCAGCCGCGGCCGCGCAGTTCGTCGACCACGGCCTCGAACAGCGCGTGGTTGAAGCTGCCGGGGCGCGGGTGCGCCAGGTAGACCCCGATCCGCTGCACGTGCCCGCCTCCCCCGCGTGGTTGCCCACCGATGCTACGGCCCGCGGCGCTCAGGCCAACAGTCGGACCCGCACCGGGGTGCGCAGGTCCTGCTCGCCGCCGCTGGCCAGCATCCGGACCTCGCCGCGCTCGCTGATCTCGGCGCGCACGATGCCGGTCGGGTCGGCGTAGACCGGGTGCCCGCCCGGGCCGGTGGCGCCGGTGGCGGCGACCACCACGACGTCACCGGGCAGCCGGGCGGCCCCGAAGGTGAGTTCGTACCGCTTGCCGGTGCCCATCCTGCTGCCTCCTCCGTACACCCCCGCTCAGGATACGGCGGGTCGGGGCCGGGTGCGGGAAGCAGCTGTGGAAGCGCTCCCATCTGGCTATGCTCGGCGCATGGCCAACAGAGCGATCATCCGTCCCTACCGCCCCACCGACCGCGCGGCGCTGGCCGACATCTGCGTGCGCACCGGGTTGGCGGGCGGGGACTCGCGCGAGGTGTACCCGGACCCGGAGCTGCTGCCCAGCATCTTCGCCGAGCCGTACGCCGTGCTGGAGCCCGGCCTCGCGTTCGTGGTCGACGACGGGGAGCGGGCGGTCGGCTACGTCCTCGGCGCCGCGGACACCGGGGAGTTCGTTCGCCGGTTCCGGGGCGAGTGGCTGCCCCGGGTGGCCGAGCGGCTGCCCAGGCCGGCCGGCGCGCCGCGGACGCCGAGCGAGCAGATGGCCGAGCTGCTGCACACCCCGGAGCGGATGCTGGTGCCGGCCCTCGCGGACTACCCCGCGCACCTGCACATCGACCTGCTGCCGAGCCATCAGCGGGTCGGCTACGGGCGGGAGCTGATGGCCACCCTGCTGGCCGCGCTGCGGGAGCGCGGCGCCGACCGGGTCCACCTCGGCATGCTCACCGCCAACACCCCGGCCGGTGCCTTCTACCGCCGCCTGAGCTTCCACGAGATCCCGGTCCCGGACGCCGGCGAGCTGACCTACTTCGGTCGGGGCACCGACCCGGAGGATCTTGCGGGAAGTTTCTGAAAGTTCTTGCACCCGCGCTCTCCCGCCTGCTTGACTCGGCCGGCCGACAGCGGAGAGGGGGCGCCCCATGCGCGCCGAGTACGACGTGCTGGTCCTGGGCGGGGCAGGGGTGGACACCATCGTCCACGTGCCGGAACTGCCGCTCCCGTACGCCGACAGCTACCTGGTCCCGGGCATCGTGACCAGGGCCGGCCAGACCGGGGACATGGTCGCGCTCGGCCTGCACGCGCTGGGCCTGCGGGTGCACCACCTGGACCTGCTCGGCGACGACCCGGAGGGCGAGCTGGTCCGCGCCCTGCACCGGGAGCACGGGGTGCCGCTGACCGCCCTGCCGCACCCCGGCGGCACCAAACGCGCCGTCAACCTGGTGGGCCCCGACGGCCGTCGCCTCTCGCTCTACGACGGCTCCCGGGGCGGCGCGCCCGACAGCCTGCCCGGACCGGTGGTGGCCGAGCTGGCCCGGGCCGGCCGGCACGTCCACGTGTCGATCAGCCACCCGTGCGCCGACGCGCTCCCGGTGCTGCGCGGGGCCGGTGCCACCGTCTCCACCGACCTGCACGACTGGGACGGCCGGAACCCGTACCACGAGGACTTCGCCCGCCAGGCCGACCTGGTCTTCCTGTCCGCCGCCGCGCTCGCCGACCCCGAGGCGACCATGCGCCGGATCGCCGGCTACGGGCGGGCCCGGGCGGTGGTGGCCACGGCCGGCGCGGCCGGCGCCCACCTGCTGGTCGACGGCACCGTCCGCCACGTCCCCCCGGTCGAGCCGCCCGCCCCGGTGGTGGACTCCAACGGCGCCGGCGACGCCTTCGCCTGCGGCTTCCTGTACGGCTGGCTGAACGGCGAGCCGCCGGCCCGCTGCGCGGAGTACGGCGCCCGGGCCGGGGCCTTCGCCTGTACGGTGCCCGCCACCCGGGCGGCGTTCGCCACCCGCGCGCAGGTGGCGGCCGGCGCGGGCTGCTGACGGTCCGTCGCCGGCCCTGGGATAGGTTCGCCGGCAGAACATCCGACCGTACGGGGACAGGAGTGGCATGGCCGTCATCCACCACACGACGCTGACACCGACCAAGCTGGAGTTGATCGCCGCGTGGCTGCCGAAGCAGCCGTGGTACCGCGGGACCGGGGCGGAACCGGCCAGGTCCGGCGGGTTCCGGCTGGACGACCCGGCGGGGGAGGTGGGGATCGAGTTCATGGTGGTCACCGAGGGGTCGGAGGCGTACCTGGTGCCGATGACCTACCGGGGCGCCCCGCTGGCCGGCGCCGACGCCGCGCTGATCGGGACCACCGAGCACGGCGTGCTGGGCACCCGCTGGGTCTACGACGGGACGCAGGACCCGGTGCTGCTCGCGCAGTTGCGCGAGCTGCTGGCCGGCCGCACGGTCGCCCAGGCGCAGAGCGAGTCGGACACCCCGGACCCGACCGTGCAGGTCGAGCCCGCCGAGGGCGGTGAGCTGCGGGTCCACCGGGTGCTCGGCGAGCCGGACCCCGCCGGGGTGCGGGGCCGGGTCACGGCCGGCTGGCAGCGGGCCGACGGCACCGCCGGCCGGGCCGTGTTCGCCGTGCTGACCGGCGCGGACACGGACTGACGGACCGTCAGCAGGGGCGGGCGGTGCGCCGGCCCCTGCTGACATCGGGTCCAGCAACGGTTGTCTTGCCTTCATCTTGACGCCACATTGTTACTGGACAGTTGACACCTATGTGTCGCAGAGTCTCCGGCGCTGGAGTTGTACAGCTTTCTTCCCGGAGGCATCCGTGACCCCCGTCACTCGTCGTACCTTCCTCGGCTCCGCCGCCGCCCTCGGCGCGGCTGTCGGCCTGGACGCCCTGCCCGGTACCGCAGCCCGCGCGAGCGCGGCCACCACCGGGACGATCCGCGACGTCAAGCACGTCGTGGTGCTGATGCAGGAGAACCGCAGCTTCGACCACTACTTCGGCGCGCTGAAGGGCGTGCGCGGGTTCGGCGACCGCGCCACCATCCAGCTCTCCGGCGGCTACAACGTCTTCAACCAGCCCAACGGCAGCGGCCGGCAGTACCCGTGGCAGCTGAGCGCCACCAGCACCTGGTGGTGGGGGGTGAGCAAGGAGCAGCTGGCGCAGTGCGACGGCTCGCTCGACCACTCCTGGGGCACCCAGCACAGCGCCTGGAACAACGGCAGAATGGACTCCTGGATCTCGGCCAAGGGCTCGGACCGGACCATGGGCTTCATGAACCGGTCGGACATCCCGTTCCACTACGCGCTGGCCGACGCCTACACCATCTGCGACGCCTACCACTGCTCGATCCTGTCGGCGACCGGCCCGAACCGCACCTACCTGTGGTCCGGCACCATCGACCCGGCCGGCACCGCGGGCGGCCCGGCCTACGACGGCGGCGACGAGAAGGGCCTGCACTGGCAGACCTACGCCGAGGCGCTGCAGAACGCCGGCGTCAGCTGGAAGGTCTACCAGAACGCCTCCGACAACTTCGGCGACAACGCGCTGGCCTACTTCAACCAGTTCACCGGCGCGGCGAGCGGCAGCCCGCTGGCGCAGCGCGGGATGGGATCGGTGCCGTCCACCGGCTCCACGCCGGACGACATCGCGGCCGCGATCCGCGCCGACTCGGTGGCCGGCACGCTGCCGCAGGTCTCCTGGGTGGTCTCCAACCAGCTCTTCTCCGAGCACCCGGACGGACCGCCGGAGAACGGCGCGCACTTCATCAACCTGGTGCTGCAGGCGCTGGCCGCCAACCCGGACACCTTCAACTCCACCGCGCTGTTCCTCAACTACGACGAGAACGACGGCTTCTTCGACCACGTGCCGCCGCCGGCCGCGCCGGCCGGCACCGCCGGGGAGTTCTACAACGGCACCAACATCGGCCTGGGCTTCCGGGTCCCGATGGTCATCGCCTCGCCGTGGACCCGCGGCGGTTGGGTCGACTCGCAGGTCTACGACCACACCAGCGTGATCCGGTTCCTGGAGACCTGGACCGCGGCGCTCGGCACCCCGGCCGTCTGCCCCAACATCAGCACCTGGCGCCGCCAGGTCTGCGGCGACCTGACCGGCGCCTTCGACTTCGCCAACCCGGTCTACGGCCTGCCCGCGCTGCCCGACACCAGCGCCACCATCAGCCAGGCCACCGCCAACCTGCAGATCAACCCGAGCCCGGGCACCAACGCGATGCCCGCCCAGGAGGCGGGGACCAAGCCGGCCCGCGCGCTGCCGTACCAGCCCAACGCCTGGGTGGACCGGATCGAGTACGACGCCAACGGCAAGGTGCTGCTCTGGATCGACATGGCCAACCAGGGCCCGCAGGCCACCGCCTGGGCGCACTACTCGATCTACGCGAACGCCTACCGCAGCGGCGGCCCGTGGCAGTACACGGTGGCCCCGGCCGCCAACGGCACCGACGGCAGCACCAGCGACTTCTTCAACGTGGGTGCCGGCTTCGGCGAGGGCCAGTACGACCTCACCTGCGTGGGCCCCAACCGCTTCCTGCGCCGCTTCACCGGCAACGCCAACGGGGCCGGCAAGACCGCCGAGGCCACCACCTCGTACGCGCCGGCGCCGGACACCGGCAAGGGGGCGGTCTGGTTCACCATGACCAACACCGGCAGCAGCACGGTGACCTTCACCGTCACCTCGAACTACTACCGCAGCGGCTCCTGGACCTACCAGGTCGCCCCGGGGGCCTCGACCTCCGACTTCTTCAACAACGTGGCGATCTGCAACGGCTGGTACGACTTCACCGTCACGGTGAGCAGCGACCCGTCCTGGAGCCGGCGCGCCATGGGGCACATCGAGACCGGCTCGGCCAGCATCAGCGGCTGATCCCGTCGCGGGGGGGCGGTCACGGCCGGACGGGTGGCGTGCGGCCGGCGGTCCGCCTTGGGCCGCCGGTGTGAGGGC